>DASQDS010000505.1:0-1768 GCA_035634075.1 Pilimelia sp.
GTCTGGTCGACCCAGTCGAGGTAGTTCCACCGCCGCCGGAACCCCAGCGTCAGGTGGGTGGTGTCGTGCGCGGCGAACTCCCAGAGGATGTACCCGGCGCCGAGGCCGCCGCCGATGCCGAGGACCATCGCCTCGGACAGCTCGACTCCGTGGTCGGCGAGCACGTGCGCCACCGCGGCGGTCTCCGGGTGCCGCCCGCCCCGCAGCGGCCAACCGTGGTCCGTACGAGGCTGCTCGGCGTCGCCGACCACGTGCCGGCGCGCGGCGACGTACCGCTCGCCGGTCCGGGCCATCCGCGCGCGGATGCGGGCCTGGAGGTGTTTCTGCTCGGTCATCGTTGTCCCGTCCGGTCACGCGCACGCCGCAATCCCCACGCGGCGGCGGTGCGCACAACCGTCGGTACGTCTCAGCGTTGAACGGTCGCTCTCCCGAGGCCGGACACCCCTTTGCCTCCGCAGTGCCAGGCGGCGTGGGCGCCCGGGAGGAGGTTAGGCACGGGAGCGTGCCGACCTCACCGTACCGCAGCGTCCGCCGGACCCGTCCACCGTCCTACGGACGTCCGGCAGGCGGCATACTGTGGCCAGCCGTCCAGTCGCCGCCGCCGTCCGCGCCGCGGGTCCAGGGCAGGTACCGCGCGGCGTGCCGCGCGCCAGCCAGCTTGGGTAGCACTGCCGGGAGCAGCGCCTGCTGCAGATCTGCCGCGATCGAAGGACGAAGTCCACGATCACGCGGCTGTCGTCGCGCACGGCGCGGAGCCGGGTGAACCCGGCCTCGAACCGCATCCACCCGGAACTCGAACCTGGGATCTCCTGAGTTTTGGCGCCCGTCCACGCCGAACCTCCAGCGACCCGCCCCAGCCGGGTCACCTACGGGGGCAAAGGGAGGTCCACCTCTCGGCCGGAGTTTCGTTGTCGATCGTGTGCCCGGGCGCCGGTCGCTGGGGATCCGCGCACGGGTTGCGGGAGACAACCATGACCAAGCAGGCCGATTTCAAACGGCGGGTACGCGCCCGCATGGCCAAGACCGGCGAGTCGTACGCGGCCGCCCGCGGCCACTTCCTCGCCGAACAGCCCGGCACCGCAGCTCTCGACCCGGGCGACGACTGGCTGGCTGCGGCGTTACACGTCTCCAACGGCGACGCCACCGACCTGCCGGGGACCGGGATCGCCCCTCGGGTGCTGTACTGGCGCGACGTCCTCCACGAAGGGCCGGTGCCGGCGGTCGGGCCCGAGGAACTGCGCCAAATCCGCGCCGACTTCCTCGCCCAGGCACACGCCGACGACCGCGCCGAGGGTACGGCCGTGTTCGCCGAACGGGACCGCGTTCTCGATGCCAATCGCGACCGCGAGTACGTGCTGTGGTTCGAAGCCGACCTGTACGACCAACTCCAGATCATCCAGATCCTCGCCCGCCTCGCCGACCTCGAGGTGCCAGCGCACCGCATCACCCTGATCTGCATCGGCGAGCATCCCGGCATCGCCCGCTTCGGTGGCCTCGGCGAACTCACCGCCGCGCAGTTGCGCGAACTGCCCGCGACCAACGCGTGCGCTCGCCTGACCCCGGGCGCGTTGGACCTGGCGACCCGAGCCTGGGCCGCGTTCCGGGCGCCGACGCCGGGTGGGATAGCCGCCATCGCCGCCACCCGCTCGGGTGAGCTGCGGTTCCTGGGCGAGGCGTTCGACCGGCTCAGCCGGGAGTACCCGGCCACCCGCGATGGACTGTCATTGACCGAACGCCGGGTGCTCGCCGCCGTCGCCGACGGCGCGCC
>DASQDS010000506.1:0-2615 GCA_035634075.1 Pilimelia sp.
CGCCAGCGCCGCCCGCAGCGGGGCCAGCGTGTCGTTGGTCAGCCAGCCGCCCCACACCAGCTCCCAGACCGTCGCGGCGAGGGCGGGGTCGTCCACGGCCGCGCCGGTGGCCGCACCGACCCGGTCCGACAGCGCCCGGAAAAACAGGGCCTGGCCGTCGCCGAGCGCCGCGAGCACCGCCTCGTGCAGCGGGGTCAGTGCCAGCTCCGGGTCGGCGGGGGGCAGCAGCAGCGGGGCGGCGTCCGCGTACGCCAGCGTGACCCAGCCGTCGCCGCCGGACAGCCCGCCGGATCCCGCCCAGACGACCTCGCCCCCCGCGCACAGCTCGTCCAGGTACGCCGGCGTGTAATCGGCGACGCGGCCGGGCAGCACGAGCCGCTCCAGCGCGGACGCCGGCACCGCGGCGCCCTGGAGCTGCTCGACGGCCGCCGCCACCGCCTCGACCCCCCGCGCGGACGAACCGACCTGGTGCCAGCGCGGCAGGAAGGCGGCGAGCGCCCGGGTCGGCACCGGCTCGATCTCCCGCCGCAGCGCGGCGAGCGAACGCCGGCGCAGCATCCGGAGCACCTCCGCGTCGCACCACTCGGTGCCGGCGCCGCCGGGGGTGAACTCACCGGACACGACGCGGCCCGGCGCGGCAAGCCGGCGCAGGGCCTGCTCGACCACGAAGACGCCGAGCCCGAAGCGGGCGGCGCAGGCGGCGGCGGTGAAGGGACCGGACGTGCGGGCGTACCGCGCGACGAGGTCGCCCAGCGGGTCGGCGACGGGCTCCAGGTACGCCTCCGGGACGCCCACCGGCGGGGCGACGCCGAGCGCGTCGCGGACCCGGCCGGCGTCCTCCACCGCGAGCCAGCGCTCCGCACCGGCCAGCCGCACCCGGATGGCCCGGCGGGCGCGCTCCAGCGACCGCACCCACGCCGGCTCGGCGCCCCGGGCGGCCAGCTCGTCGTCGGACAGGTCGCCCAGCAGGCGCAGCAGCTCCGCCACGTCTTCCGCGTCGCGGGGCCGCCGCTCGTCGGTCAGCCACCCCAGCTGCCGCTCGGTCTCGGCGACGACCCCCGGATCCAGCAGCTCCCGCAGGTCCACCCGGCCGAGCAGCTCGCCCAGCAGCGTGGAATCGAGCGCCAGGGCGGCCGCGCGTCGCTCGGCCAGTGGCGCGTCGCCCTCGTAGAGGAACGCGCCGACGTACCCGAACAGCAGCGACCGCGCGAACGGGGATGGCTTCGCGGTCTCCACCTCCACCAGCCGCACCTTGCGGGCGCCGACGTCGCGCATCAGCGCCGCGAGCCCCGGCACGTCGAACACGTCCTGGAGGCACTCGCGGGCGGCCTCCAGCGTGATCGGGAAGTCGGCGAACTCGCGGGCCACCTCGAGCAGCTGGGCCGCGCGCTGGCGCTGCTGCCACAGCGGCTGGCGGCGGCGCGGGTCCCGGCGGGGAAGCAGCAGGGCGCGCGCGGCGCACTCGCGGAACCGGGACGCGAACAGCGCCGACGTGCCGACCGACTCCTCCACCAGCTGCGTCACCTCGTCGGGGTCGAACGCCACGAGCTCCGCCGAGGGCGGCTCGTCCGTGGTGTCCGGCAGCCGCACGACGATGCCGTCGTCGGACGGCATGACCTGGGCGTCCACCCCGTAGCGCTCGGTCAGCCGGCGACCGATCGCCAGCGCCCAGGGCGCGTTGACCCGGGCGCCGAGCACGCAGTGCACGGCCATCCGCCAGTCGCCCAACTCGTCCCGGAAGCGCTCGACGACGATGGTGCGGTCGTCCGGCAGCACCCGGGTGGCCTCCCGCTGCTCGCGCAGGTAGGTCAGCAGGTTGCCGGCGGCCCAGTCGTCCAGCCCGCCGGCGCGCAGGGCGGCCGCCCCCGCCTGGTCGCCCTGGCGGGCCAGCGTCCGCAGCCGGGCGCCGATCGCCCGGCCCAGCTCCACCGGCCGGCCCAGCGAGTCGCCCTTCCAGAACGGCATCCGGGCGGCGGCACCCGGGGCGGGGGAGACCAGCACCCGGTCGGGGGTGATGTCCTCGATCCGCCACGAGCTGGAGCCCAGGAGGAAGACGTCGCCCACCCGGGACTCGTACACCATCTCCTCGTCCAACTCGCCGACGCGTGCGGCGCGCTCGGCGCCGGCCAGGAAGACGCCGAACAGCCCGCGGTCGGGGATGGTGCCGCCGCTGGTCACCGCGAGGCGCTGCGCGCCGGGCCGCCCGGTGAGCAGGTCGGCGGCCCGGTCCCAGACGAGCCGGGGGCGCAGCTCGGCGAACGCCGTCGACGGGTACCGCCCCGAGAGCATGTCCAGGACCGCGTGCAGCGCCGACTCGGGCAGCTCGGCGAAGGGCGCCGCCCGTCGGACGAGGGTGGCCAGGTCGCCCAGCCGCCACGGCTCCAGGGCCACCATCGCCACGATCTGCTGGGCCAGCACGTCGAGCGGGTTGCGCGGATAGCGCAGCTCCTCGATGGCCCCGGCGCCCATCCGCTCGGCGACGACGGCGCAGGAGAGCAGGTCGCCGCGGTGCTTGGGAAAGACCACCCCGCGTGACACCGCGCCCACCTGGTGGCCGGCCCGGCCGACCCGTTGGAGCCCGGCCGCCACGCTGGGCGGCGCCTCGATCTGCACGA
>DASQDS010000507.1:0-8137 GCA_035634075.1 Pilimelia sp.
CGTCCGCGGCGTCGTCGCCGTAGTCGTCGACCGGCCCCTGGCCCCGGCGGGCGAAGAAGACGTTGCGCGCCAGCTGGCGCCGCGGGATGTCGGTGTTGCGGGCGATGAGGTCGCCGAGGGTGGTCCGGTAGTCGATGCCGAAGGTGCGGCGGATGAACCGCAGCAACGGGTTGTGCTCGTAGAAGAACCGGTCGCCGTCGCGGAGCGCGGCGAACTGCCGGCGCCAGATGGCCAGCTGGAGCTCGCCGAATTCGGTCCCCGCCACGTGCGCCTCGCAGACCATCCCGACGAACGCGTCGATCTTTTCCAGGTCGCCGCCGTACACCGCCTTGAGGCGGGCCGCCAGCGGCGTGCGCCGCACCCCCCGCGTGGCGTTGTTGGCGGCCGCCGTGGTGGGCCGGCCGTTGAGGTCGTAGAGCTCGACGAAGTCCAGCGACCGCAGGTCGTTGATCTCGTCGCCGGGCGTCAGCAGCGGGTCGGCGGGGAACTCCTCGGAGTCCTCGCCGGTGATCTCCCGGAACGACGTCCGCGGCGCCAGGCCGTAGGCCCGCCGGAGGTCGTTGTAGTACGGCAGCCCGTGGTCCCGGCCGCGCTCCACGTCGACCGCGGCGAGGTCGTTGACGGCCTGCGTGGTCTCGGTGACGGGGGCGACCAGGCTCCGGATCCGGTTGATGATCAGCTCGTTGTTCTCGCACATCGGGGTCAGGCCGATGCCCTGCAGCACCGGGCCGAGCTGGAGCCGCTCGATCAGGTCCGGCTGGAAGAACGTGGCGTACCCGTGCGGCGCAATGATCTTGACCTTGTCGCCCTGCACCGTGAACTTGACGCCCAGGCTCCGCAGCCAGTCGATCGTCTCCGCGGAGTACCGGGCGGCCTCGGTCTCCAGCTCCAGCTGCGGGCTGATCATGCTGTGCGCGCGGTAGCCGACCGTCGCGAACTCGTTGGTCACGCCGGTGTCGACGGACGGCTTGTAGCCCGTGTACCGCGGCAGCCGCACGCCGAGGGAGGGGAGGTACTCGTGGTAAGTGATGTACTGCTGCTCGGCGATGACCACGGCCCGCGCGATCTGGAACTTGTCCTCCGCCGGCATGTCGGCGGGCAGCAACGAGACGATCCGGTTGTGTTCGCGGGCGAACAGCGTCTGGGTGGCCGACAGCATCGGGTTCTCGTTCGCCCGCTGGTCGCCGGCGACGATCGCCTGCGCCGGGTCCGGCATCGCACCGAACACCATGCTCGGCGCCGTGTCCGGGTTGCCGCGGTGGTTGCGGCGGGGCAGGTAGCCGTCGCGCAGCAGCAGCCGCGCGCCCGACTTCGACATGTCGCCGTCCGCCGGGCCCTCCCGCATCCAGTTCAGGCGGCCCTCCTCCTCGCCGTAGACGGTGACGGCGTCGAGGTAGGAGCTGAGCTGGTTGGTCTGGTCCCGGGGGGTGGTCTCGCCCGTGCCGTCGGCGGGGATCGACCGGTTCACGAAGACCACGTCGAGGTCGTTGCGGAACTCCTCGATCGGGTCCGCCGGGTCGGTGGGGATGTTCGCCAGTTCGCCGTCCTCGCCGGTCTGCCGCCGGCCCCGCCGCAGCGCGATCGTGTGGTCGACGAACTGTCCCCAGACGAAACCCCACGTGCTGATGTTGCGCGCCGAGTAGATGAGCACGCCGGTGTCGTTGAAGATGCGGTTGCTGATCCACCGGGCGTTCGGCCCGGTCGGCGGTTGATGGATCCCGTCGATGTACGCCGCGGGGGCGACGCGCGGGTAGATCGTGTTGGCCGTGCCCCACTCGGGGTGGGCAACGTTGTTGCCGTGCCCGCTCAGGCTCCGCGGCTCCCAGAGGCCGAGGATCCGGCGGGCGGCGTCCACCTCGGCCGCCGCCGCGTTGTTGGCGGCGAGGTCGGCCGCGGCGGCCATCCCCACCCCGCCGGCCACGGCCAGCACGCCGAACGTCAGCTTCCCGAACTCGCGCCGGGACAGTTCGCGCGCGGCCTCGCTGTCGTCGGCGGGAACGTCATCTATGGGTGTATCTGGCATCGCCAATCTCCTTCCGGGGGTCCGACGACGGTGCCGTCGAACTTCTGGCGCGGCACCATGACCGGTCGGCGTGGCGGGTCGTGCCTCCCGGAGGCGTTTCGCCAGCCAGTGTTGTGCTTCGGAGGCGGGTTCCTCTTCTCACTGGATGCGCTCCTGGCGATCCGATGTGGACGGCGCCCGCGCGGAGCCCGGGCAGCACGGCGGACCCGGCACGGAAAAGGTCCCCCCGCGCCGGGCCCGCCGTCGTGCCGCTTCGGTCAGGCCGCCACGGGAGCAGCGACGACCGTGTCGAGCAGCACCTGCCGCAGGTCGGCCATCATGGCGATGACCGTGCTCTCGTCGTACAGGTGCTGGGTGTACGCGACCTTGCCGAAGACGCCGCTGTCGGGGTGCAGGTCCAGCTCGGCCAGGATGCCGTCGGGGATCTGCGAGCCGACCGGGGTGGAGATCACCCGCCGGCGGACCGCGTCGAACCGCAGGCCCTCCGCCGGGCCGTCGGCGGTGACGCCGTGCTGGATGACCTGGAAGGCGACCGCCGCGGCGGTCGGCTGCATGACCGCCGCCATCAGCTCCGGCGCCTCCTGCATGATCTGCACGAACGGCAGCTCGTGCCGGTAGGTCGCCAGGCAGGTGGACCGGACCCGCGCCACCACGTCGCGGAAGGAGTCGCACCCGGCGAGGTCCACCCGCAGCGGGATGAAGTTGTAGAACGTGCCGACGACGTCCTGCGTCCAGCCGGGCTGGCGGCCGGTGGTCAGGGTGGGCACCACGAGGTCCGTCTCGCCGGTGCGGTCCCGCAGCATCGTGAGGAACGCGGCCATCAGCACCATGAACGGCGAGCTGCGGTACTCCCGGGCCAGCTTCAGGGTCGCCGTCCGGAACTCGTCCGCCAGCATGAACCGGTGCCAACCGGTGACGAACTCCGCCGTCGACCGCGGCCGGTCCGTCGGCACCGGGAGGACCCGCGCGCCGCGCAGGTGCTCCCGCCAGTACGCGCGGGCGGCGGCCACCGCCGGGCTGTCCGCCTGCTCCTGCTGCCAGGCGACGTAGTCCCGGTACTGCCGGGCGGCCGGCAGCGCCGGCTCCCGGCCCTCGGCGCGGGCGGCGTAGCAGGCGGCCAGGTCCCGCATGATCACCTGCATTGACCAGCCGTCGACGAGCGTGTGGTGGGCCACCAGGGCCAGGACGGCGTCGGCGTCGTCGAAGCGGCCGAGGACCGCCCGCAGGCGCGGCGGCTCCGCGCCGACCGACTCGCCGGCCTCCACCTCGTTGAGGAACTCCTCGGTGGCCGCCTCCCGCGCCGCCGGGTCCGTCGCCGCCAGCTCCCGCACGGCCAGCGGCGGCGAGGCGGGCGGCCAGATCTCCTGGTACGCCGAATCGCCGTCGAGGACCACCCTCGTCCGCAGCGCCTCGTGCCGCGCGACCACGTCGGTCAGGGCGGCCCGCAGCACGGCCGCGTCGATGGCGCCGGCCACGCGCCACCCCACCACGATGGTGTACCGCGGGCCGAACGGGCCCGCCGTACCGCCGCTGTCCATCAGCCGAAGGAACTCCAGTTGCAGCGACAGCGGGGCCCGTTCGGGCGCGTCCCGCCGGGCTTCGGCAGGCACCTTCTCGGTCATCTTCGCGGTCATGGGAGCGGCCGTCAGCCGACCGGCTGAAGAGCCGGTGCCGTCCAGTGCAGGCCGTCCGGCGACGGGATCAGCCCGCCCTCGCGCACCGGCACCTGCTCGTCCAGGTTCTGCCCGGTCGCCGCCTGCGCCTGGATCCGGTGCCCTTCCCGGGCCACCGACCGGATCAGCGACGACTTGAGCAGCTCGTGGTTCTCCGCCTCGCCGCGGGCCCGCCGGTCGACCACCTCGGACAACTCCTCGAACACCGCCGCCCGCTGCTCCAGGTAGGTGTCCGCGCTCACCAGCGCGAGCTCCTGCGAGGCGCCGCCACCGACAAGTTCCACGAACGACTCGACGCTGGAGGCCTCGCTCCGGATGACCTTCTTCGCGCTCCAGAAGTACGAGTCCTCGTCCTGGTGCATGTCGTAGAACGCCACCAGGAAGTCGTGGAACCGGGTGTACTCCATCCGGTACCGGGTCTCGAACTCCTCGAACGCCGCCGTCTCCGGCGCCCCGCCGGCCAGGGCGGTGTTCACGGAGCGGGCGGCGAGCAGCGCCCCGTAGGTGGCCAGGTGGACGCCCTGGGAGAACACCGGGTCGATGAAGCAGGCCGCGTCGCCGACCAGCACCAGGCCGGGCCGCCAGAACTTCTCCTGGATGTACGAGTAGTCCTTGCGGACCCGGACCTCGCCGTACGGCCCCTCGGTGACCCGGGTCGCCCCGTCGAGGTACTCCGCGATCAGCGGGCACTCCTTGATCAGGCTGGCCAGGGCCTTCTCCTTGTCGCCCTGGACGCGCTCCAGCTCGTCGGGCAGCAGGACGGCGCCCACGCTGGTCAGCTTGTCGGACAGCGGGATGTACCAGAACCAGCCCGACTTGAACGCCACGGCGAGGATGTTGCCCTGGTTGGGCGCGGGCATCCGCTTGCCGTTCTCGAAGTAGCCGTACAGGGCCATGTTGCGGAAGAACTCCGAGTAGTGCCGCTTGCCGCCGACCTTCGAGTGGATCCGGCTCTTGTTGCCGGAGGCGTCCACCACGTACTTGCTGCGGACGACGTGCGCCACGCCGGCGGTGTCGGTGTAGCGGATGCCGGCCACCCGCCCGCCGTCCTCCACCACGTCGGTGACGCTGGCCTCCTCGACCACGTCGACGCCCTTGCGGCGCGCGTTGTTGAGCAGGATCTGGTCGAACTTCATCCGCTCCACCTGGTACGCGGTGGAGGCGCCGTCGGCGAACTTCGACGACAGGGAGAAGGAGAACTCCCACGGCTCGGGGTTCTTGCCCCACCGGAAGCTGCCGCCCCGCTTGATCGGGAAGCCGGCATTCGCCAGGTCCTCGGAGACCCCGAGGATGCGGCAGATGCCGTGGATGGTCGCCGGGAGCAGCGACTCGCCGACCTGGTGCCGGGGGAACTTCTCCTTCTCCAGCAACAGGACCCGGTGACCCTGCATCGCCACGAGTGTCGAGACGGTCGAGCCGGCTGGGCCGCCGCCGACAACGACGACATCGTACTCAGCGTCTGTCTGGGAACTCACTTGTCCTCCTCGATTGTCCGGCCGACCACCAGCGCATTCGTCGCCGTCGTGGGCACGCCACCACGGCATCGTGACACGCGGGAGTGGTGGTGATCTTCTTTCGTCCTGCGGCCCTGGGGCGGCCTTCTGCGTGACCAATGCCACCGCAATCGGGAGGATGTCGCCGCTGGTCAGCGCCGCGACGATGGGTTCCGATCCAATTCGGAAGGAGCCCCGCCATGGCGGAACGACTCGTGCGCGACCTCACTCCGGCGGCCATTGAAGAGCACGTCGCGGAAATCTGGCGCGATGTGCTCGGCATGCCGGCGGGACGAAAGGACCTTACGTTCTTCGACTTGCAGGGCCAGTCCATTTCGGCCGTCCGGGTGGTGGCCCGGGTGGAGGACGAGCTCGGCATCCCCGTCGACGTGGGGATCCTGTTCGAGGATCCGGACCTCACCACCTTCACCTCGGCCGTCATCGCCGCCGCGGAAGGTGCCCTCGTCCCGTCGGAGGCCTCCTGACCGCTGCCACCGTGCGGCCTCCGTGGGCCACGGGCGCTCCCCGGCGCGCTCACGGAGGCCCGCGCCGCGCCCACGGAGGCCCGCGCCGCGCCCACGGAGGCCCGTGCCGTGCGCGGGCGGTCCGGCTGGGCCAGAATCGACCCATGTATGTCATCCGGGAACGGTTCTTCGACATCGGTGACGACTTCGACATCACCGATGACAGCGGCCGCACGGTCTACCACGTCGACGGCAAGGTGCTGAGCCTGCGCAACCGGCTGGTCCTGGAGGACCCGTCAGGCCAGGAGGTGGCGTCGGTGCACCGGCACCTCGTCGCGCTGCGCCCGACGTACGAAATCACCATCGGCGGGCAGAAGGCCGGCGAGGTGCGCAAGAGCCTCTTCACGCCGTTCCGGGAGAAGTTCACCGTCGACATCCCGGGCCCCGACGACCTGGAACTGACCGGCGACCTTTTCGATCACGAGTTCACGGTGGAACGGGACGGCCGGGAGGTCGCCGCTGTCTCCAAGCGGTGGCTCAGCGTGCGGCAGACGTACGGTGTGCGGATCGCGGACGGCGAGGACCACCTGCTGATCCTGGCCAGCGTCCTCGCGCTGGAGCTGGCGCTGGCCCGGGACGCGAAGAAGAAGGCGGACGACGACGACAATTGAGGTCAGGTGGCCTCTTCCGTCTCGCCGGCCAGCGGCGACTGCGCGTCCAGGGCGGTGAGCACATCGGCGACGGCCAGGGTGGACCGCTCGATCAGGGGGCGCAGGCGCCGGTACAACGCCGCCGCCGCCGGATCCGGCCGCACGGGTTCCTTCACGGCGACGATCGCGGCCGCCCGGTCCAGGTCCGGGAACGCGCCGAGGGCGTGCAGGCCGAGCAGGCAGGCCCCGAGCCCGGTGCCCTCCGGTGACTCCGCGACACCGACCGGCAGGTCCAGGGCCGCCGCCAGCGTGTCCACCCACAGGGCCGACGCGACGGCCCCGCCGGTGGCCCGGACCTCGGTGACCTGGACGTCGCAGCCGTCGAAGGCGTCGCGCACCAGTGCGAGCTGCTGGCACACACCCTCCAGCGCCGCGCGGACAAGGTGCGGGCGGCGGTGCTCGCGGCGCAGGCCGACGTACGCGCCGCGCAGCCCCGCCCGCCACCACGGCGCCCGCTCACCCAGCAGGTACGGCAGGCACAACAGATTGTCGCTGCCGACCGGCGCCGTCGCGGCCTCGCGCAACAGCAACGCGTCCCGGTCGTCCGCGTCCTCGCCCTGCGGCTCCGCCTCGTCGAAGCCGGCCGCGAAGCTCTGCGCCGCCCACCGCACGACCGACCCGCCGTTGTTGACGGCCCCGCCGAGCACCCAGTGCCGGTCGGTGAGCGCGTAGCAGAACAGCCGGCCGCTCTCGTCGGCCACCGGCCGGTCCAGGATGGCGCGCACGGCGGCGCTGGTGCCGATCGACACGGCGGCGACCCCGCGCGGGACGGCGCCGACGCCCAGGCTCGCCAGCGGCCCGTCGGCCGCGCCGATGACCACCGGGGTGCCGGCGGGCAGGCCGACCGTCCGGGCCACCTCGGGGCGCAGGCCCTCGTACACCTCCGTGGTGGGCACCACCTCGGCGAGCTGGTCGGCCCGGACGCCCGCGATCGCCACGGCGTCGTCGTCCCAGCGGCGCCGGTGGATGTCGTACATCCCGGTAGCGGAGGCGCAGGACAGGTCCACCACGTGGCCGACGTCGCACAGCGCCGACAGGATCAGCTCCTTGATGCCACCCCACCGGGCGGTGCCGCGCAGCTTCGCCGGGTCGTGCTCACCCCACCACGCCAGCTTCAGCAGCGGGGACATGGGGTGGACGGGGGTGCCGGTGCGCAGGTGCAGCCCTTTGGCGCGCCCGTCGGCGGTCAGCCGGGCCGCCTGGGGCGCCGCCCGCCCGTCCGCCCAGGTGATGACGGGGCCGAGCGGCTGCCCGTCGCCGTCCAGCGGCAGGAGGCCGTGCATGGCGGTGCTCAGCGTGATCGCCACCACGGCGTCCCCGCGCTCCCGAGCCTGCCCCGCCACGGTCGTCAGCGCCTCGACCGCAGCCCGGCGCAGCCGCTCCGGGTCGAGCTCGGCCCACCCCGCGGCCGGCACGAGCAGGGGATAGCCGACGCTGGTCATCGCCCGCACCGCGCCGTCGACGCCCGCGGCGACGGCCTTGGTCGCCGTCGTCCCCATGTCGAGGCCGATCACCACGTCCATCCGGTTCCTCCACTCTCCGCACTGGCCGGCACTCTCCGGCGCGACGGCGGCCGCCCCGCTACGTACCGCCGCCGACCGCCGACCGCCGACCGCCGACCCCCGCCTGGGCCGCCCGCCGGCCGCAGGCCGTGCAAGGAACCTAGCCGCACGCCAACACCGCGACCATCGCAGCCGCCCCCCACCCCACCCCCGCCCGGCCCCGGCCCCCCCGCCCACCCCCGGCCCCCCGCCCACCCCCGCCCCCCGCCCAC
>DASQDS010000508.1:0-2610 GCA_035634075.1 Pilimelia sp.
TGCTCCTCGATCGTCGGGCCGGCCGACGGCGTGCTGGGGCTCTGGGAGCGCCTGGCGGACCGCTGGGGCCCGGCCCGCGAGGTGCGCGCGGACCAGCCGCTGCTGGCCACGAACGTGCCCGCGTCGCTGCGCCCCGACCCGGCGGTCCGGCTGGTCCGCCCCGACGAGGTGGAGGCGCTGTTCCCCGCGGCGGTCGCGATGTATTCGGAGGAGGTTGGCGTGTCGCCCCTGGTCGACGGCGGTGGCCGCGGCTACCGGGTGCGCGTGGCGGACCTGGTGCGCGCCGGCCGCGCGTACGCCCGGATGGTGGACGGCCAGGTGGTGTTCAAGGCCGAGCTGGCGGTCGTCACCCGGCACACGGCGCAGGTCCAGGGCGTCTGGGTGGCACCCGCCTGGCGCGGCCGGGGGATCGCGGCGGCGGCGATGGCCGCGGTCGTCCGCGACGCGCTGCGCCGCGTCGCCCCCACGGTGAGCCTGTACGTCAACGACTACAACGCGGCCGCTCGCCGGGTCTACGCCCGCTGCGGCTTCCGCCAGGTCGGCACCTTCGCCACGGTCCTCTTCTGACGCATTCGGCGGACGGCGCGCCGCGACGGAAGTAACTTCGGGCCCATGGGGCAGATCGTGAAGCAGGTCTCCGACACCACCACCAAGTACATCTGGTACCCCGGCGACAAGCGGGAGTGGAGCCGCGCGGCCGTGGCGATCGGTGCGGGCGCCGCCGCGTTCGCCGGCCTGGTGGTCGTGGGCGCCGCCGTGCTGACCGCGATGGTCCTCGGCACCTCGGTCACCGCCGCCCTGACCGGCACCAACTTCGGCCGGCGCGACGCCCGCGCGCTGGCCGGCTTCCCTGACCTGACCGAGCGGGGCGCCCGGCGGGCCGCCGTCGAACACACCGGCCGGGCCGCCTGGCGCGCCATGGCGCAGGGCTTCGGCGGCGCGGCGGCGGCCGTCCTGATCCTCAACCTCCCCGACTCCGGTGTCGTCGCGGACTGGGTCCTGCCGATCGTGCCGGCCGTCGTGGGCGCGCTCGCGCACCAGGCGGGCATGTTCTACGAACGGCTGAACGTCGGCGCGGTCACCCCCGGCCCGGCCAAGGCGCCCTCCCAGGCGTAGCCGGCGGGAGCCGTGGGCGGGTCAGCCGCGGCCGTGCGGGGTGCGCCAGGCGGACAGGTCGGGGCCGGCCGGCACGATCCCGTTGGGGTTGATGGCGCCGTGCGTGCCGTAGTAGTGCCGCTTGATGTGGTCGAAGTCGACCGTGTCGCCGAAGCCCGGCGTATCGAACAGGTCGCGGGCGTACGCCCAGAGCACCGGCAGCTCCGTCAGCTTGTGCCGGTTGCATTTGAAGTGGCCGTGGTAGGCGGCGTCGAAGCGCACGAGGGTGGTGAAGAGCCGGACGTCCGCCTCGGTGATCCGATCGCCCATCAGGTAGCGGCTGGTGGACAGCCGCTCCGAGAGCGCGTCGAGTCGGTCGAAGAGGCGCTGGTAGGCCCGCTCGTACGCCTCCTGGGAGGTGGCGAAGCCGCACCGGTACACGCCGTTGTTGACGTCGGCGAAGATCTCCGCCATCAACTCGTCCATCGCCGGGCGCAGCGGCGCGGGGTACAGGTCGGGCGCCCCGTCGGCGTGATACGGCCGCCACTGCGTGCTGAAGTCCAGCGTGAGCTGCGGGTAGTCGTTGCTCACCACGAGGCCGGTGACGGTGTCCACGAGGGCGGGCACGGTCACCCGGCCGGCGTAGGCGGGGTCGGTGGCGCGGTAGGTGTCGGCGAGGAACTCCACGCCGAGCACCGGGTCGCGGCCGTCCGGGTCGAGGGTGAACCGCCAGCCGCGTTCGTCGCGGATCGGGTCCACGGTCCCGACGGAGATGACCCGGTCCAGCCCCAGCAGCGCCAGCACGATCCGGGAGCGGTGGGCCCACGGGCAGGCGCGGCACCAGACCAGCCGGTACCGGTGCGGCTCCAGCGGCCAGCGGCCGGCATCGTCCGGCCCGCCGCCGGGCGGCGCTGCGGAGTCGGCGGTCACCAGCCCGGTGAACCGGTTGGGCTGCCGGACGAAATCTCCCGAACCGGACGTCTCCCGGCCGAACTGTGCCACCGCCATGCGGCCCACGCTACCCGCGCCGGCCGGCCCGGACCGGCATGCCCGGCGCCGCCCGGGGCAGGCGGCAACCGGGCGCGCCGCCGGTCGGTTTCGGCGCGCTGGCGCTCGGCTGGTGAGGCCCCGGCGGTGACCCCTGTCACCGCCGGGGGCCGCGAGCCGGCGGGGCTGAGCGACAATCGGGCACATGCGGTTCGGCATCCTGGGTCCGACGCTGGTGCGGCTGGCTGACGGGCGAGAGGCGCCGGTGGCCGGTTCGCGCCTGCGCGCCCTGCTGGTGCTGCTACTCGCCGACGCCGGCCGCGTGGTCAGCGCCGACCGCCTGATCGACGACCTGTACGGCGCGGCGCCGCCCGAGGGCGCGCCGAACGCCCTCCAGTCGCAGGTCTCCCGGCTGCGGCGGGCGCTGCCGGGCGTCCCCCTGGAGCACCATGCCACCGGCTCCCGGCTGGCCGTCCCGCGGGACGCCGTGGACGCGCACCGCTTCGCCGGGCTGGCCGAGCGCGGCCG
>DASQDS010000509.1:0-9620 GCA_035634075.1 Pilimelia sp.
GCACCCGGGCCGGTGTCCATCAACCGCAGCGGCAGGCGGCGCAGCACGCCGTCCGGGGCGCGGCGGGCGTCCCGGCGCGTTCGCCCCCACCTGCCCCGATCGGGTGCCAGCTGGTCGGGGCCGATCGCGGGGACCAGCGTCGCGTCGGCACCCACCTGCCCAGCCCGGCGCCGCGGGTGCGCGGCGGTCGCGGGGTGGTCCCGGGCGGGTGCGCCGTCGCCAGCGTGGAGCGTCTGGTGCGGTGTGCCCGTGCGCACGGGCAGGGCCGTGACCCGGTCCGCCGCGATCCGGTCGCGCAGCCGGCGCGTCTCGTCCGCCGGGTCGACGCCGAGCTCCGCCCGCAGTGACCGGCTGCACTGTTCGTACCAGCGCAACGCCTCGTCCTGCCGGCCCAGGGCCGCGCTGGCCCGCATCGCGATCTGGTACGGGCGTTCGGCGTACCGGTCCAGGTCGATGGCCCGCCGGGCCAGCCGCAGCGCCTGCTCCGGGTCCACCGGCTCGACCGCGGATCCCACCTCGACGTGCGCGGTGATCATCGCGGCCCGGACCTCGGCCCGCGGGCCGGCCGCCCAGGTGGCGTACTCGTCCTCGGCGAACGGCAGCGCGGTGGCGGCGTCGATCAACCGTTGGCGCAGCGCGACCCGCTCTGGCGTCCCGGCCGGCCAGGCGTCGCCGTGGGCGACCAGCTCGCGGACCTCGGCCAGGTCGAGCGCGGCCCGGTCGGTGGCGAACAGGTAGCCGCCCGCGCGGGTGACGATGAACGACTCCGCGCGCGGCCGGCCGGGTTCCAGGCGCCTGCGCAGGACGGACACGTAGTGCTCGAGGGCGGCGACGAACTTGTCCGGTGGCCGGTCGCCCCAGATGGCGTCCGCCAGGCCGTCCTTGGACAGCAGCCGGTCGTGCTGCGCGGCGAGCACGCCGAGCACCTGCCGGGCGCGGGGCGGCAGGCCCTCGGGGGCGACCGCCCGGCCGTCGTGGTCGGTGATCGTCAGTTGGCCCATGACCCGGACTCGCAACGTTCCCCCACAGTCGTCTCGACGGCGCTCCTTGCCGGAACAAATACCCGCTGAAATCGATTCCGATCGTTCGAAGGTGAATCCGTTGCCCTCAGCGCAGCGCGCCGGCCGCCGCGGCGGTCATCGCCGCGGTGAGGGCGGCCAGGACCGGCGACTCCAGGCGCCAGTATTGCCAGTACAGGGGGACGTCGAGGTGCCGGCCGGGGGCGATCTCGACGCACCGGCCGGCGGCCAAATCGAGCCGGGCGAGTTGCTCCGGGACCATGCCCCAGCCCAGGCCGAGTCGGATGGCGTCGAGGCAGCCCCACGAGGACGGCACGTAGTGCACGGGCGGCTCCAGCCGGCGCCTGACCAGGGCGCCGAGGAAGCGGTGCTGCAACTGGTCCTTGCGGTCGAACGCCAGCACCGGCGCCGCGGCGAGCCCGGCCGCCCGCGAGCCCGCGGCGAAGTGGCCGCGGTGCAGGGCGGGCGCGGCGAGCGCCTGATACCGCATCGCGCCCAGCGGACGGACGGCGCAACCCTGTACGGCGACGTTCTGCGCGGTCACCGCCGCCATCGCCGAACCATCGCGCAGGAGTTCGGCCGTGTGGTCCTCGTCGTCGGTGAAGACGTCGAAGGAGAGAGCCAGGTCGGCCGGCAGGCTGGCCAGGGCGGGGAGGAACCAGGTGGCCAGCGAGTCGGCGTTCACCACGACCGCCACCCTCGTCCGGGTTCGGCCACCGGCGAGCGGCCCGCGGGCGGCGGCCAGCGCCTCACGCTCCAGGAGGGCGACCTGGCCGGCCAGCCGCAGCAGCGACCGGCCCGCCTCGGTGGCCCGGCACGGCCGGGTCCGCCGGACCAGCACCTGGCCGACGGTCCGCTCCAACGCCTTGATCCGCTGGCTCACCGCCGAGGGGGTCACGTGCAGGGAGCGCGCGGCCGCCTCGAAGCTGCCCTCGCTGACCACCGCCTGGAACGTCGCCAGTTGTACCTGGTCCACCGCCATGATGAAAGATGCTAATGATGCGTCAAAAAGTTGAGCTGGAGTGCCGTTCGCGGCGGCCGTAGCGTCGAGCCATGCCCAAGCCCCGCCACCGCCGCATGATCGCGACCGTCGCATGATCGCCTCCGCCCTCGCGGGCTTCGCCGCCTCCATCGCGCTGATCGCCGCCATCGGCGCGCAGAACGCCTTCGTGCTCCGCCAGGGGCTGCGGCGCGAGCACGTGGTGGCGGTCGTGGTCACCTGCGCCGCGTCCGACGCGCTGCTGATCGGCGCCGGGGTCGGCGGCCTTGGTGCGGCGATCTCCGGGCGCCCCGCCGCCGTCACCGCGATCCGCTGGGGAGGGGCGGCCTTCCTCCTCGGCTACGCCGTCCTGGCGGCGCGCCGGGCCCTGCGCCCGGCCACCCTCGCGCCGGCCGAGGGCGAGCCGGCCACCCTGGGGGCCACCGTCCTGGCCTGCCTCGCGTTCACCTACCTCAACCCGCATGTGTACCTGGACACCGTGCTGCTCCTAGGCGCGGTCGCGCACCAGCACGAACACCGGTGGCTGTTCGGGGCGGGCGCCGCCGCGGCCAGCGTCACCTGGTTCGTCGCCCTGGGCGTCGGCGCCCGCCGGCTCGCGCCGGTGCTGGCCCGGCCGATGGCGTGGCGGGTACTCGACGGCACCGTGGCGCTGGTCATGGCCGGCCTCGCGGTCGCCCTGCTCGGTGCCTGACAGCGTTCGCCGCCCCGGCCGGTCGTCGGTTATAGTGAGGGTAGGACATAATTACGTGCACCACATAATGAGGCTTCGTACATAATGAGGCCCGGAGGGATAGGCGGGTGGCATGACTGACGGCACGTCGGTGGCTGCCGAGCGGTACGACGCGGCGCTCGACCGGGTCCTGGAGCTCGTCGTCGTCATCAACGACGACATGACGCGCAGCCTGGCGCGGGACGGGCTGACCGTTTCCCGCGCCCACCTGCTGTGGGAGCTGCGCCGCCGCGGCCCGGTGCCCCAGCGCGAGCTGGCCGACGCGCTCGGCGTGACGGCCCGGACCATCACCGGGCTGGTCGACGGGCTGGTGGCGACCGGCTTCGTCACCCGAGAGGCGCACCCCACCGACCGCCGGGCGGCCCTCGTGACGTTCACCGGGCACGGCGCCGCCACCGTCGATGCGATGGCGGCCGGGCAGCGGGAGTTCTCCCGCGTACTGTTCGCGGGCCTGCCGGCGGACCGGTTCGAGTGCCTCGTCGCCGGCCTGGACCACCTGCTGGGCCGGCTGCGTGCGCACGGCGTGGCACCCGGCACTCCGGAGGAGGACCAATGACCGGCACCGACGCGGCTGCCCGTGCCGGTGTGCTGCCGCTGGCGCGCAGGGCGGTCGCGTACGAGGCGGCGATGTGGCGGTGCCTGTACCGGTGGGTTTTCCGCCGGCCGGCCGGCCTGGAGCCGGGCGCCGAGGCGTTCGGCTACACCGGGGTCGTACTGCCCATTCTCATGATCTTCATCATCCTGTCCACAGTGGAGATCCCCCTCCTCGACCTCATCCTGCGCCACGTCCTGCCCTGGGACGGTGTGCGCGTCGCCGCGCTCGCGCTCGGCGTCTACGGCGTGCTCTGGATGGTGGGCCTGCTGGCGATGCTGCGGGTCAACCCCCATGTCGTCGGCCCCGCCGGGCTGCGCGTCCGCAACGGCGCATCCATCGACCTGGTGCTGCCCTGGGACGCCGTCACGGCCGTCCGCAAGCGGTACCGGGCGCTGCCGTCCAACAAGTCGGTCCAGTTCGAGGGCGAGGGCGCCGGGCGGGTCCTGGTGCTCGGCCTCGGGGGCCAGACGAGTGTGGACGTCGTGCTGGGGCGCCCGATGGTCGTCCCGCTGCCCAAGGCCGGGGGTGAGCCCGTCGGCGAGCTGCGGATCTACGCCGACGACCCCGACGCGCTGGTGGCGAAGGCGCGCACGTGGCTGACCGCGCCACCGCCGGACGGCGCCGGCTGACGGGGGGCCATCGCCAAGGTCGCCACCGTGTCACGATGGTCGGCATGACGGAGGTCTTCGGCGCGGTTGCCGATCTCTTCGACGAGGTGCGCCCTGGCTATCCGGCCGAGCTGCCGGCGGCGATCCGCGCGTACCACGGCGGTGTGCCGGACGAGGTCGTCGAGGTGGGCGCCGGCACCGGCAAGGGCACCGAGGCCCTGCTGCGGCTCGGCGCGCACGTCACCTGCGTGGAGCCGGACCGGAAGATGGCCGCGGTGCTGCGCTCGAGATTCCCGCAGGTTCACGTCGAGTCGACGCGCTTCGAGGACTGGGTGCCCCCCGCGGGCGGCATACCCCTGATCGCGTCTGCGATGTCCTGGCACTGGCTCGACGAGCACACGCGCAACCAGCGGGCGCACGCGGCGCTCAGCCCCGGCGGCACGTTGGCGGTGTTTGCCAACAAGTACGCCTACGCTGACCCGGCGCTCGGCCGCGCGCTCGACGAGGCGTACCGGTTGGTCGACCCCACGCTGCGGGAACGACCCGACCGGTGGCACCACGACGACATCGCCCGCAGCGGCCTGTTCGCCGATCTCGAGTTCACGGTGCTGAGTCGGCACGAGGAGGTGCCCGCGGAGCGCTACCTGCGGTTGGTGCAGACCTTCGGGCCGTACCGCCGGGCCGCCGCCGCCGACCGGGCCCGCGCGCTAGCGACCGCCGCCGCGGTCCTCGACCGGGCCGGCGGCCGGGTCGTCATGGACGTTCGCACCACGCTTGTCCTGGCCAGGCGCTGACACCCACCCACGCCCGTCGCCGGCTCCGGGACGCCGCCGCGGGGGACAGCGAAGAGTAACCGTGCAATATACGCTTGTCGATATGAAGCCACCACTTCGCCTGGCGCTGGCGCTCGTCGTCAGCGCCGCCGCCGCTGTCCTCCCCGCCGCCGCGCTCGGCGGCCCCGCCGCCGCCGCGCCGCCCGCGGCCCGGTCGGCCGCCATCCCACCGCTCCCCCCGACCACCCCCACCGCGGTCTTCACCAAAGTCACGCAGTGGGTCAACGCGTACGTGGGCAGCGTGGAAATCCGCAACAACACCCCGGCCGCGGTGACGAGTTGGCGGGTCGAGTTCGACCTGCCCGCCGACACCCGCATCGTCTCCTTCTACAACGCCCGGATCACCCGGCTCGGCGACCACTACGTGGCGACCAACATGCCGTGGAACGGCACGGTGCGGCCAGGTTCGTCGACCAGCTTCGGCTGGGTGGCGACCGGGCAGGGCACACCGACAAACTGCACGCTGAACGGCCAGCCGTGCAGTGGGGCGCCGGTGGACTACACCGACCCCACCCGGCCCGGGCCACTCACCATCGACGTCTCGGGCGGCGTGACGCTGGGCTGGGGACCGTCCACCGACGACCGCGGCGTGGTCGGCTACCAGGTGTACGAGGGCGGCACGCTGATCGCGACCGTCCCCGGCACCCGGTTCGTGTACTCCACCGGGCCGGCGCTCCCGCCGCGGGTGTACGTCTTCAGCGTCCGGGCGATCGACGCCGCCGGCAACGTCTCCGCCTGGGCGTACCGGACGATCGGCTCGATCTGGCGGGATGTCCAGCCGTTCGCGCCCGTCAACCCCCAGGTGGACACGCCGTCGCCGGGCCTGCTACGGCTGAGCTGGTCGCCGCCGCCGATGGTGCCCGCGGCCTTCATGCCCCCGGTGGCGGGATACGCGGTGTACGTGGACGGCGAGCGCGTCGCCGAGGTGGGTCGGCCCCAGTACACGATGCCGCTCCCACGCTCGGGCCCGCACACGTTCGAGGTGCGCTCCATCAGCGCCCTGGACAACGAATCTCCGCCGGCCACGCTGCGGCACGTCGTTCCCTGACCCGCGCGACGGGGCGCGGCCGCCCGCCGGCCGCGCCCCGGGCGGGTCAGAACAGCGGCGGGTCAGAACAGCGGGGTGGGCGACAGCCGGCAGGGCGAGGTGACGCTCAGCGCGAGGGCGGTGGGCGGGGTCGTACTCGTCACGGAGACCGTGAACCGGTCCGGCGCGGTGGCCTCCAGCTTGTCGGCCCGGCCGTCGTCCGCGGTCTGGTAGGTGCCGATGGTGTACCCGTCGCGCAGCCACTGCTCGCGGAGCCGCGCCAGCGTGCCGGCGTGTTGCCGGGCGGGGAGGAACAGCTGGTACGTGCCGCCCGTCCAGTAGCTGGCGTCGGAAGACTCGCCGGCCTTGCCGGTGCACGGCACGGAGGTCACGCCGATGACCTTCAAATCCTCGCCGACGAGGCTGGCTATCTGCCCGGCGCGCTGCTCGACCTGCCGCCTGGTCTCCGACTCGACCACAGTGTCCACGTTCGCGCCCTCCTTCTCGGGTGGTGCGGGCCCACCGGTACAACCCGCCAGCGCGCCGGTGGCGACGGTGAGGGCGGCCAGCGTTGCCGCGGCCGGGCGGCGGTGGGTCATCGCGGGGGTGGGCCCGCCGACGGCCCGGGGGCCGGGGACGGGTCGGTCGGCGGCACCGCCGGCGGCGGGGTGACCGGTGCCGTCGGCGTGGGCACGACGCCCGGCGGGTGGTACGGCGGCGGGTCGTCGGCCGACGTGGTCGGTGCCGCGCCGTGGACGAGGCCCACCTCGTCGTAGTTCCCGACCACGATGTTGGCCTGGTTGCCCAGGCTCGTCGAGTCCGCGTCCCAGTAGTCGTTGTGCCCGACCGTGTCCACGACGTAGCGGTTGGCGCCGAACTCCTCGCGGTGCGGGCTCTCGCCGTGCGCCCGCTCGTACGCCCAGATGACGCCGGCGGCCGCGTCGCCGGCGATGCCGGGCGCGGTGGTGATGCCGACGGCGGACGAGTGCCCGGCGGTGTCGGAGACAGGGTCGTCCGCGGCGCTCCCGGCCCACACGTGCCGGGCGTTGATGTTCTTGAAGTCGCTGGCGTGCTCGGTGTGCATCCCGGGGCTGCCGGCGGTGACGATGTCGTCGACGGCGAGCCCGTCCCCGCGGAGGGCGGCCTCGGCGACCACCGTGGAGCCGTAGCTGTGCCCGACGGCGGTGACGTGGTAGGGGCCGCCCTCGTGGGTGGCGCGCAGGCCGGTGACGAAGCCGTCGAGCGCCGCACCACCCTGCTCGGCGCGCTCCGACTTGACCACGGACAGGTTGGTGTTGGAACCGCTCAGCTCGGGCGCGTCGTACCCGAGCCACATGACCGTCGCGACGTCGTCCGGCTCGGGAGTCAGCCCGTCCGCGCGTTCCTGCAGGTACCGCACCCGCCTGACGTCGCCGCGGACGTTGCCGAGGTCGGTGTTGAGGCCGGGTACCCAGACCGCGGTGTGCCGCGAGGTGTCGGGGTTGCCGACGGCGACGATGGCCTTGCCGTCGCCGGCGGGGTCGATGCCGAGCAGCAGGCCCTTGTCCCCGAGCCCGGCGAGGGCGGTCTCGACCTTGCCGAGGTTGGCCTGCTGCTGGTCGATCTTCGCCAGCTCTGCGTTCAGCCAGGCGATTTCGCGCGGGGTCTGGTACGGCACCTCCTGCGGCGCGTTCGGGTTGGCCATCAGGTACGCCAGGCGCGCCCGCAGCTCGTTCTCCCGCGCCTGCAACGCCAGCTTGTCGTTGTCGAGGCGGATCCGGTTGGCGGTGTCCCGGTCGGTCGCCGGCACCCCGTCCAGCCAACCGACGAGGTCCGCGTTTTCGCGGATCGCCTGCTCCTGCTGCGCCGGTGTGAGGCTGTTCCACCAGGCGTTGACCTCCGCCGGGGTGCGGCCGCGCTGGTTTTCCAGGTCCTGCCGGGTGATCGGCGGCAGCGACAGCGCGCCGAAGCCGGTCGCCGCGTCCGGCAGGTTCGCGGCGAGCACGCCGGTCGTGCCGTCATCCAGCGACCTGGCCCGCTCCAGCACGGTGGTCAGCTCGCCGACGTACCCGTTGACCAGGTACGCGGTGCTCTCCGGCGAGCCGGCGGCGGACATCGAGGACGGTGCGGTCACCGTCCCGGCCGCCGGGTCCACGGTCAGGCCCGCGGCCCGCGCCGCGGCGATCACCGCCTCGGCCTGGCCGCGCAACTCGGCCATGCCGCCCGCGTGCCGCTCCAAGGCCTGGTAGATGCGCCGGGCCGGGTTGTACGCGTTGGACACCTCGGCCCGCATCGTGGCGACCCGCTCGTGTGCCGCCCGGGTCGCCGGGCCCTCGGGCCAGGCGTCGTCGAGATCGCGGGTGCCCCGGATGAACTGCTCCGCGGCATTGTCCAGCTCTTCGGCCAAACCTTTCCACGCCTGCGCGGCGCTGGCGAACGGGCCGGGCGTGCTCTGGCACAGCTGGCCCAGCGTCAGCTCACTCATCGCACCGTCCTATTCGAACCGGCGACCGGCCCGGTTGACCCGTTGGGCCGACTCCTGGTCGGCGGTCTCGTACCGGGTCGCCGCCGTGGTCATGTCCTTGCCGAGGCCGGACATGGCGGCCGACAACCGCTCGACGAATGCGCCCCACGTGGTGGCCGCCGAGCGCGCGGCGGCCGCCGCGGACCAGCCGGCGACCTGCCCCGCCACCGGCGCCAGGGTGGCGGCCCGCGACGAGTACCCGGTGGCTGCGGTCTTCGCGGCCTCCTCGACCTTGGCCGCCACCGCCCGCAGGCGCTGCGGATCCACCCTGACCACGTGGGCACCTCCCGTGCGCCGCACCATGCCCGACCTGCGGCAGTCGCCGCACCATGCCCTGACCTGCGGCAGTCGCCGCACCATGCCCGACCTGCGGCAGTCGCCGGAGGCTGGGTCGAAGTATCGGGCGGGCCGGTCGCACCGAACAAGGACACTGCGTGTTCCCGCACGGAGGGCCCGCGGCGCCGTCCCCGACAACCTCCAGCAAAACTTGTTTAGGTGGAAGCAAGCGGGTAAGCTACCACCGAAGGCAAGTTAGCCGGTTGCAGGAGGGAGGCAGACATGAGCGTGATCGGTCGATTCCGCGAGCGGCGCGCCACGGTGCGGCGGGCCCGCGCCGTCGAGCGCGCGCTGCGGTGGGCAACGCCAGCCGTACGCGACGAGGTCCGCACCATCGCCGAACACAACCGCCGGTGAGCGCGCGTTCGCCGACAGACGACGACCCCGGCCGGTTCACCCGGCCGGGGTCGTCGTGTCCGCCGCACCGACTCGCACCCGGCCGGCTTCCCGCCACGGTCCGTCAGCCGGGCTCTGGCTGCCGGGGGGTACGGCGCCAACGCACGGTGCAGGTGGTCGGCGAGCCACTGGCCGAGCTCGCCCGAGCCGTCGACCGCCCAGGTGACGAGCGCGCCGCAGTAGACGGCGTACAGGCTCGCGGCGAGCCCGTCGTGGTCCGCCGCCGCGAGCTCGCCTTCCGCCGTCGCGGCGTGCAACAGGGCGGTGACCTCCGCGGCTCTCCTCGTCGCCGGGCTGGCCGCGGCCGTGCTGGCACTGACCCCGGTTCGCGGACGGCGGGAGTTGGCCGCGGGGCCTACCGCTGGCGGCCGGCGCCGCGGTGGTGCTGCCGGCGTTCGCCGCGGTGGAACGCCGGCAGCCGCGGCTGGTGATCGACCGGCGGCTGATCCGGACGGGTCCTCGTCGCGGCCGCCGTCGTCCTGGTGCCCAGCCTTCCGTTCATCCGCCGCCTGCCCGGTGCGCCGGCCGCCGGCGGTGCGTCGGCGCTCTGAGCAGGGCCGCCCCGCCCACCGG
>DASQDS010000510.1:0-13899 GCA_035634075.1 Pilimelia sp.
ACCCGTCGCGGACCAACTCGGTATCGAGCTGGTCCGGTGCGAGCCACTGTGGACCGAGCCGGACGGGCACGCCGGTGCGCCCGACGAGCGAATCGGGTCGCGGTTGATGAAGATCGAAGCCATCGCCGAGGCGCGGTTCGATCCGGTGCTGTATCTCGACTGCGACACGCTCGTTCTAGACGATATCGGCAAGATCGTTGACGAGCTGGGGCCGGCACTGGCCGACGGAGCCGACATGTTCTCGCTCCTACGCCGGCCAACCGCCCCGACGCTGTGGGACCACCGCTCCTTCTACTTCCCAAACGACGCGATCACCAAGGACGGGGCCGCAGATCTGCTCCACGACATCTACGGGGTCGCGGTGACGCCCGCCGTCATCGACGAATTGGTCTGCTGGAACAGCGGGATCATCTTCGGCCGGTCAGAGGCCGTGCGCGGCGTCGCCCGGCGATGGCTTGAGCTGTACCGGCGGATGCTGGCCTCGCCGCGTCGGGCGGAGATCGTCCCGAGGGACCAGCTCGGGTTCTGGATCACGTTGTGGGAGCTCCGCAGCCGCGTTCGGGTACGGGAGCTGCCGGCGCGATGGAACTTCATGGCCGGCTACCTGCCCGGTCTGGACTCCGCGACGGCGGAGCTGCCGGACGGGTTGATCGGTGATGCGGCCATCCTCCACTTCGCCGGGTTGAAATTCGAACCATGGGCGTTGCGGCGTGTCCTCCCGGTTCTGGCGGCGGTACCAGGGGCCCCGGCCCTCTGGGCACCGGCCGGTGCGGCGGTGACCTGGTGATGACGTCGGATACGCACACGAGCGTCGAGACGGGCTGCGTCGCGATGACCGCCGAAGCGGCATGTCCGTGAAACGTTCGGGAGGCCCGACGTGTAGCCGCCTCGCGCTCATCGGCGGGCTCGGACACGGCATCGCCCACCGGCGCGCCATCCACCAGTTGCAGCGGGCCGGGCGAGTGCGGCTGGTGGCGATCGCCAACCGTCGTCCCGTTCCGCCAGTCGAGGACGCGCCGGTGGATGGCCTTGAGATCTTCGACGACTATCGGCGGATGCTCGCGGACGTCAAGCCGGATGTCGTCGTCATCGCTACGCCCCCACACACCCATCACGCCATCGCTCTGGATGCGGCCGCAATGACGCAGGGGATCCTGGTGGAGAAGCCTCCTGTCGTGAGCATGGCCGAGCTGGTCGAGCTGACCGCCGCACTGCACCGGTACGGAACGGTGTGTCAGGTCGGCTTCCAGGCCCTCGCCTCGCCCGCTCTGTCCACCGTGCGAGGTGCGGTGGCCGACGGCGCCGTGGGTAGCGTGACAGCGCTGAGCCACGCGGGAGCGTGGTGGCGGCCAGACGGCTACTACCGACGAACGCCGTGGGCAGGGCGGCGCATGCTGGACGGTCGCGTCGTCGCCGACGGCGCCGTGGCCAATCAGTTCGCGCACGCGCTCATGCAGGCCCTCGGGCTGGCCCGTGCCCTCACGGGCGCCGCCGATCCGGCGCACATCGCCGTGGAGCAGTACCGGACCCGTCCGATCGAGGTGGACGACACCAGCTGCGTTCGGGTGCTGCTACGAAACGGACTTTCGATCACCATGGCGGTGACCCTGGCAGCAGAGGGTTTCATCCATGGCGAGATCGCTGTCCGGGGCACCAACGACGATATCCACCTTGACTTCCCGACCGATCGCCTCCGACTGCCACACGATGGACAGTGGCGTCAAATGCCGGGGCGCCAAGGTCTCCTCGCCAACCTGCTGGACCACCTGGACGACTCACGTGTGCCCCTGGCGGCCGCACTGGATGATGTTGCGCCGTTCGTCTCCATCCTCGACGCACTCAACCACGCACCCGAGCCGACTGACATCCACGCCGACTACCTTGCTCCGCATCCGACCGGGGACGGCCGAGTCCTCGTTGACGCGGTCGAGCTCGTAAGGGAGGCGGCAGAACAGCGGTCGCTATTTTCCGAGATGGCGCTGCCGTGGGCGAGAGCACCTTGGACGGCGCAGATTTGAGCGTGGTCAGGGACCGGTGGCACGTCGAATGTGTTTTCCGACCGGACATGGCGAGTTCCTCGCTTCGGGCGTGCGTCAACGCTCGCGGATTCGAAACTGCGCCTGTCCATAGAGGTGCGCTGACCGAGGCGGAGGGTGCGACATGGGTAGTGGCGATCGCGTGGCTGTGGTGGGCGCCGGAATCTTCGGCGTAACGGCGGCGATTCACCTCGCCCGTGCCGGTCATGTTGTCACGGTGTTCGATCGCGCCGCGGACATCCTTGCCGCCGCCAGCAGCATCAATCAGCGGCGGTTGCATCGCGGCTACCACTACCCCCGTAGCCCGACCACCGTGCGCTCCGCCTTGGAGGGAGTGGCATCGTTCCGGGCAGAGTACGCCGACGCGGTCGTGACGGGCCAGCGGCACTACGTGGCGATCGCTCGTTCGGGCAGCCTTGTCGACGCGGCGACGTACATGCGATTCTGCGAGCAGATGGAACTCGACTACCGCGAGGAGCATCCGCCATTTCTACGCCGCGAGCCCGTCGAGGTGGCGCTGCGTGTCCGCGAGTGGTCCATCGATGTGGACGTGCTACGGGATGTTAGTTGGCGGCGACTTGCCAACGCCGGTGTCAGTGTCGAGTTGGGACGCGCCTGCACCCTGGCCGACTTCGGCGACTTTGATCACGTCGTCGTGGCGGTGTACGGCAACGTCAACGCCGTCGTTTCAGGGATTCCGGGGGCGTGCCGGAACTACCAGTTCGAGGTATGTGAGAAGCCGGTGCTGCGGTTGTCGCCGGCCTACCGTGGGACGAGCACGGTCGTGCTGGACGGCCCGTTCATGTGCGTGGATCCCATCCAGGGGACGGACCGCTTCCTCGCCGGCAACGTTCGGCACGCGATTCACGCGATGACGATCGGTCGCTATCCGCTCGTCCCGAACTACCTGCGGGGTAGCCTCAACAACGGCATACGGCCGCCCTCCCGGGCCAGCAGGTTTCCGGAGTTCGTAGCCGACGCGGCGCGATTCTTCATCGGGTTCGAACGAGCCGAGCACGTGGGATCCATGTACGCGATCCGGGCAGTCCTCCCGGGAATGGAGGACACCGACGCGCGTCCAACACTGGTCCAGCGACTCGACGAGCGGACTCTCACGATTTTCAGCGGAAAGATCGTCACCTGCGTTGACGCCGCCCGTACGACGGTGCAACACCTGGCGACGCATGCCCAACCGGATTCAGCGCATGCTCTGCCGGGCAGCGGTACGCAGGGATACCGCACCGCGCACGCCGGTCAGAAGCCGGCCTTCGGTGTCTCGACGTTGCCCGCGCCGCGTCCGTCGCGGTGATCAGCTGGCCGGCCGCCCACCGGTTCCGCGCTGAGATCCGGGCCCTCGAGGAGCGCATGGCGCCGAGGCCGTCCCAGGACGATCAATGTTCGTCCGCGGTGTTGTGCTGGTGCTTTCGGGTGCGCAGCATGGCGGGTAGGACGTCGACGCGCCTGCAGGGGCCGATGTGCCGGCCGATGCCCTGGCAGCCCCGATCGCCCAGATCCGGTCCGGCCACCGCTTGGCGTACCTGACCGTCGCCGCATGGCCGTCGCGGTCGGTGTTGCAGCGGGCCGCGGTCCTGGAGCAATGAGACAAGCAGCCGACGTCAGTGCCCGTCAGGAACGCTGATCGGCGCGCCCGTGCGTTGGAAAACGAGGCAGTAGTCCCCGCTTACTCCATTGGGCTGTTCGTCCCAGCACAAGAATGACTCCTGCCGGAGGGCGAGATGTTGAGCGACGGTGCGGGCGAGATCCCACGCCAAGGGCGTGATCGTATCGCCTGTTGTAACGTTCGCGACGTTGATGACGGCATGCCCACCGGGGCGCAGAAGGATTGCCACCTGCCGGAAGATGTCGCCGATTTCGGCCAGGTAGGTCGCGTAGTCGCCGTCCAGCGTCTGATAGGCGGTGAGCGGGTTTTCTGGATGATCGGCGGCGGTCATGTACGGGGGGGAGGTGAAGCACAGGTCCACCGGTCCGGGCACCAGTGCAGTGAGGTTGCGGGCGTCGCCGTTGATCGCCTCGGCATCTCCGCGCAGTCGGCCGCGGATGAGTTCAACCCGCTCCGGCAGCAGTTCCACACCGATCGCGTGCCGTTCCATGCGTTCGGCCACTATCAATGTCGTCCCATAGCCGGCGAAGGGATCAAGTACCCGCCCTCCACGTGTCGTGTACTCCTTAATGACCGTCGCCACGAGAGACTCCGGGAAGTGGACATCGTCGTCGGCCGCGACCGGCCGCTCGGCTGCTAGGTCGGCGATCTTGAGATGCAACCAAGGCTTCATAGCTGCCATCATGGGGGATCCGGGACCATCCCCCCGCCTGCTCATGGTGCCGCGACCGCCCAGAGCCGCGGTTCGCAGACCGTGACGTCACTGCGAGCGCTCCTTGCCAGGGTGCAGCATCAGTGGGGACGAGCGACGACAGAGCTGTCGCGACGGGCAGGGATCGGGCCGGCAGTCGCCCGGCCCCGCGAGCGCGGCGGGGTTGCGCGTGTGGGTCGTCGGTGAGCGGCAGGACGTGGCGGTGTTGCGGCTACCGCGCCCCCGGCGGGGCGCTCATGGCTCCGGGATGGTCGGGGGTCCGTCGTCGGCTCGCGGTCCGTACAGCGTTGCGGTCGGGCATGCCGGCACCGTCGTCCCGGGCAGAGCCGAGCAGACCCACCCGGGCCGCCAGCGCCCGTACGCGCGTCAATGCCGCCTGAACGTGGCGGCCCAGGCCGCCGCCCGCTCCCGCGGGCCGGGCGAGGGAGAACAGCTGGTGCGGGTGATGTTGTTGAATGCCTTGACCACCTGGGAGCCTGCGATGTGACGCTGTATCAAAGAGTTTGAGGTCAGTTCGCCCGCATCCAGTTCGGCCACGTGGCCGTCCCGCCGTCGTGCTGGGGGGGGCTGGACCTGTTCGCCGCCGAGCCGGGCTCCGCATCCGAACAGGCGCCGCGGACACTCGTGAGTCTGTAGCCGACACGCCAGGGTCGTACGCCCCGTAGGAGGTGGGGGTGCGATCCGTGCGGGAGGGTACGGGCAATTGGATGGTGGTTGGCGCCGCCTCGACGGAGGATACGGCGGTGACCAGGAGCCCTGACGGATTCACCTACCGGATACGCAAGAACGGCGACGTTGAACTGCTGCATCATGGGCGGCCCGCCGGTGTGCTCCGTGGCGCCACGGCGGCCCGGTTCCTCGTCGACGTGGAGACCGAGGACCCGCAGGATCTGATGGCTCGCCTCACCGGCAACTACAAGCACGGCAACGAACGGGCGTCGAGGAACCATCCGCGTAACCGGAGCCGGTAGAGGGCGGTGGTCGTGCCGGCGAGCCGCCACAGTGTGCTGGTATTCCAGCCGTAGATCGTGATCTCTGCGTGGCGGTACCGGATGCGGGGCGGCCACCGCGTGAGCATCATCGGTGTGTACACGTCTGATGATCAAACGGTGGCCGTGGCGATGGATCAGCCGCCAGCGGTACTGCCCGGCGGTCTGGGCAGGTCGATCCACGCCCAGGCGTAGATTGGCGGCCCCTTTCCCGCCGGGTCGCCGACAGCGCACCAGGATTCTGCGGCGGGCAGAGCCGCCGGTAGATCAACGCGTGCCCGAGCGGGGCGGCGATCCGGGCCAACCGTCACCAGTATCGACCGCGACAGGACAGGGCTCACGCTGTCTCCCGCGGTTACCGCACGATCTTCGGCAGTCCACACGGACCATCAATGATCATGCGGTGACCGCCCGCGTTCGCGCGTGGCGCGTCGCCCACTCGAGCGCGTAGTCGGCCACCTGCTCCCAGCCAGGCTCGACACCAGTAAAATGTGACCGGTCCGGGAACTCGTAGAATTCGGTTGTCGCTGCGGAGTTGCGATACTTCTTCGCGTTCGAGCGGATCACCGCGGGCGGCATCAGGTGGTCTTTGCCGCCCGCGATGAACAACAGCGGAGCGCGGTCGTCCAGGTCGTAGTCGACCCAGGTCTCCTGGTGGCCGGGCTTGAAGTTCGCGATCAGGCCGTACGCCCACACCCAGTTGCCGGGCGCCGGGATGTGGAGGTGGTCGTACGCCGCGTCGGACTCCTCCCGGCTGACCGTGTTGGTGAAGGCATAGTGGAACTGTTCCTTGGTGAAGCCGACGGCGCGGTGCCGGTTGGCCGGATTCCTGAGGATGGGGAACAGGGACTTGAGCTGGGACGGCGGGTTCACCCGCACGCCCTCGGGTGGCGCCGAATCGATGGTCACCGCGGCGGCGCCCAACCCGCGGTTCACCAGGATCTGGGTGAGGGTCCCGCCGAAGGAGTGGCCCATGATGATCGGCGGCCGGTCCAGGCTGTCGATCACCTCGGTGAGGTGGTCCAGCGTTTCGGGCACGGATGCCTCAGCGATGATCTCGGGCTTCTCCCGCAGAGCCTCCACCTCGATCTCGAATCCCGGGTACGCCGGCGCGACGACCTCATGGCCCTTCGCCCGGTAGTACGCCACCCAGCGGTCCCAGCTTCGGGGTGTCATCCAGAGCCCGTGGATCAGCACGATCGGCGGGGGAGTGGTCGTCGGCTCGCTCATGATGCTCCTTGTGATGAGGGGTTCAGCTTCGCGATGACGCCGTTGCAGCGCGCGGATTCGGCCAACCCGCCGTGCACCAGAAATGCGGTTGGTTCCTGCTCATTCATGGATGGCTGCCGACTGCCTTGCGGAGGACAGAAATCGCCTGTTCGATCGCGCTGGTTGCGGCGGCGGTCCGGCGGAGCGGATTGAGCATCATGAAGTCGTGCAGGATGCCGTTGTAGCGGACTGAGGTCGTGCGCACGCCGGCCTCGGTGAGCTTGCGGGCGTACGCCTCACCCTCGTCGCGGAGAACGTCGTTCTCGTCGACGATCACGAAGGCCTCGGGCAGTCCGGTGAGTTGATCGATGCTCGCCCGCAGCGGTGACGCGGTGATGTCGGCCCGAGTGGACGGGTCCGGCAGGTAGGCGTCCCAGAACCAGGCCATCGCCTTGGCGGTGAGGAACGGGCCGTGGGCGAATTCGCGGTAGCTGTCGGTGTCCTGCCCGGCGTCGGTGACCGGGTAGTACATCGACTGGTGCACGAACGTGACGTCTCCGCGCCGCTTGGCGAGGATCGCCAGCGCGGCGGTCATGTTGCCGCCGACCGAGTCTCCGGCTACCGCCACCCGCGCCGCGTCCAGGCCCTCTGTCCGGCCGTGTCGGGTTATCCAGCGTGCGGTCGCGTAGCCCTGCTCGATCGCAACCGGGTAGCGGGCCTCGGGTGACCTGTCGTATTCGACGAACACGACCGCCGCGTGCACCCCGACGGCGAGTTCACGGATGAGCCGGTCATGCGTCGCGGCGTTGCCGAGCACCCAGCCACCGCCGTGCATGTACAGGATGGTGGGCAGCACGCCAAGCGTGCCCACGGGCTTGACGATGCGGACCCGCACCTCGCCGACGTCCGCCGGAACGGTGATCCACTTGTCGTCCACCTCGGGCTTCGCGATCGGCGCGGCCTGGACGTCGTCGAGGACCTTCCGAGCGCCGTCGGGGCTGAGTTGGTAGAGAAACGGGGGCTGTGCCGTGGCGTCCGCGAATTGCTGAGCCGCGGCTTCGAGGAAGTGCTTGGTCATGACGCCCGTCCTTTCCGGATTCGGGACTGGTTGCCGGCCGGGCCGACGTCCGTCGGCTGCCTGCCTGGTTGCTTGTCAAGTGGGACCGAGCCACCGACCTCGCTGAACGGGCCGTCTGACGTGAGGCCAAGCAGCGCTGGCGACGCCAGCGCTGGCCGAGATTGGGTGGCGGTCCGCGCGTGCCCCGCCGCCCGCAGCGCGAGCGCGTGCCGCCAACGGCTGGCTGGGTACCGGGCGACCGGCGGACGGGGCTCATGCCTTCTGCCGGGCGAGCCGATCATCGAAAGGGATTTCCAGCTGAGCCCCCTTTTCTCCGCTGTCTCAAGCACGAACCTCGTACGGCACCTATGACCGGACAGCTCCTCCCTCCGTGACAACACGAGGGCCGCCCGGTCGCCCGACCGGTGTCATTGGCGGGCCGGGGGTGGGGAGTAATCTGAGCCGAGGAGCGGTGGCGGCAGCATGCCCCGGACGACGCCGGTGGCTGGGGCGGGGCGACCGCGAGGTGACCGCCGACGTCGCGCAGGGCATCGTCGGGTTCGATGAGGATGCGGCCGCTTAATCAATTCGCGACGATGATCCGGGCCGGTACGCGCTGCGGAATGGCGGGCGGTTGACGGTGTGGACGCCGTCGTACTGCGTCGTGCCGTTCCGCGCCAGCGGGCGCATGGCCTTCGCAGGAAGGGGTAGAGCGAGTCTTATGGATACCGCCACTGAGTCGGAACGCAAGTACCGGACCCCCGAGGCTTTCGAGCCGGCGCGCATCGTCGGCGCGGCAGGCGTGCGTCAGGTCGGCGAGCCGCAGGTGCACGACCTCGACGCCACGTACTTCGACACCGACGATCTGCGCCTGGCCCGGCACCGGATCACACTGCGCCGCCGCACCGGCGGCGCGGATGCCGGCTGGCACCTCAAGACACCTGGTGACCGCGGTGACCGGACAGAGCGTCGCATGCCCCTGGGTGACGCCGAGGAGGTTCCGGCGGAACTGCTGGCCCACGTACGGGCCGTGGTGCGGGATCGTCCGCTGGCCCCGGTGGCGCGGGTACGGACCCGGCGGCAGGAGTATCCGCTGAACGACGACGGTGGCCGGGTACTCGCGCTGCTGGCCGACGACCGGGTCGACGCGGAGGTGGACGGCGCTACGCGGCGGTGGCGGGAGATGGAGATCGAACTGGTCGACGGCAGCCGCAAGGTCCTCAAGGCGGTGGACAAGCGGGTGCGTGCCCTTGGCGCCACGCCGGCCGCGGACGCGTCGAAGCTGGCCCAGGCGCTGGGTGACCGCCTCCCCGCGGCCGCGCCGCGCGCGCCGCGCGCCGCACTGCCGAACGCGGTCCAGGCGGTCGTGGCCTACGTGCGTGACCAGCGCGACGCCATCGTCGCCAACGACCCGGCGGTCCGCCGCGGCGATGCCGGGGCCGTGCACGCCATGCGGGTGGCGACCCGGCGGCTGCGCAGCACCCTGCGCACCTTCCGCGACGGCCTGTGGGACCGGCAGCAGACCGAGGAGCTGCGCGCGGAGCTCTCCTGGCTGGCCGACCAGCTGGGCGGGGTCCGCGACCGTCAGGTGATGGCCGCCCGGATGCTACGCGCCGTGTCCGCGGAACCCCGCGAAGCCGTCGTCGGCCCGATCGACACCAGGATCGCCGAGCGCCTGGACCAGGATCTGGAGCAGGGCCGGTCAGCGCTCGGCGGCGCCCTGGACGACGCCCGCTACTTCCGGCTGCTCGACGCCCTCGACGCCCTCGTCGACGTGCCGCCCGCGACCGGCGTCCGCGGCCGCTGGGTGCGCCGCCGGGCGTTGACGGCCCTGCACCGCGCCGACACCCTCCTCGACGCAGCCATGGCTCCGGCCGAGCCCACGGCCGACCCAGCCGCCGACGAGGCGGGCAGTCGGGAGCATGACCGCGACGAGCACCTGCACGAGGCGCGCCGGGCGTACAAGCGCGCCCGGTACGCCGTCGAGGTGTTCGCCCCGCGCGAGGGCGCGCCCGCCCGGCAGCTGGTGAAGCGGCTGACCGCCCTGCAGGACGTCCTCGGCGACCACCAGGACGCGACCATCACCCGCGGGGTCCTGCGCGAGTACGCCGACCGCGCCCACGCCGCTGGCGACAGCGCCTTCACCTACGGCGTGCTCTACGCCCGCCAGCACGCCGCCGGCGAGGCCGTCCTCACCCGACTTCCGGCAGCCCGCCGGGCGTCGCGCCGCCGCAGCGTGCGCCGATGGTTGGGATGACCGTTTGAGCGTACGCACGCGACGTCTCCCGAGGGCGCGGCGTGACGATCCAGCCAGCGCGCCAACGAACGTACGACCCTCCTGCAGGTAGCGCGCGTCATTCGGCCAAACGCGGCAATAGCCGCCAGTCGGGGTGAACTCGGCTTGGCGCCGTAATCTCGGGGCCATGAATGTCGACTCGGCCCCCTTCGCAGCCGTCGAGCGCCGACGGCTGACGGTGATGGCCGGGCAGGCGGAACGAGAGCAGGCGCAGCGCTGGGGGGTCCTGCCGTTTCCGTGGCCCGTATGGTTGTGGGTCGGGCTCTCGATGCTCGTCCGGCTGCTCTGGTATCTGCTGATGGCATTCGTCGGCAGCGCGATTGTCGGTACGTTGCTGGCGGTGGTCGGGCCAAGTGCCACGGTGTCGCGTTGGCTCCTTGTCGTCGTGGCACTTCTCGTCGCCAGCCTCCTCCTTGGCGAACTGCGGCATACGCTGACCGAGCGGCGGCGCGTCCACTTCTGGCGTGCTCAGGTGGCGGGCGAGTACTATTCGTGGCGGCTGCCGCCGTTCGCCTTTCGCGGCGCGTACCACCGGTTTGCGTCTGCGCTGGGCGCGAGGGTGCTGGCCGTCCTGTGGCTGGACAGGATCCGTCGCCTGGCCTGGCTGCATACCCCGGCGCACCGGTGGGTCGTCCGGGCGTTCGGGCTGCGATCCCGCGCGTCCGACGAAGACCGGATGCGGTGGGCCCAGCGGTGGGCCGCTGCCCGGGAGCTCGCCGCCGTACCGAGGTACGTCGGGTTCTTGACCATGTTGTTCGCCATTGCATCGCTGCTCCTGTGGCGTATCGGCTGGACCACCGTCAACGAGCCCGTTCTCGCGGGCTACATCGCGGGCCTTGACGCCACGACGCTTCCCTACACCGTCGAGGAGGCGCGGAACGCCGCGGTGAGCACCTACGCCACCTGGGACTACCTGTGGCAGATCGCGGACATGCTGCCGGGCTTCGGCATCGCCGAAGCCGCCGGAGTGCCGCGTCCGGAGATGTTCAGCGGTGACGTGTGGCACGCGGGCCTGATCGAGGGATACCAGATCCTGGTGCTGGCACCCGCGGTCCCCTTCGTGGCGATCATGTTGAGTGACCGAGAGCAGCCGATACCGGAGCCGGCCTATGGGGGCGCGGTCGAACGCGCCGTCGCGCACGCCATCGCGACCCGGGGGGAACCGGTCCGCTTCCCGCTGCCGGTCGTCTTGGACGACGCGGCCGTCCTCCTGACCGAGCAGCGCATCGCGCCACCGATGGGCCGAGCGGAGTGGAACCGTGACGCCGTCCTCCGGCAGCTCGTCCACGAGCAGCGCAGTTCTCCGGACATTCCTGCGTACGTGTGAGTCGAGGCACCGGCCGACGAACCGCTCCAGACAGGACGCCCCGCATGCCGGCGTCCGGTTGTCCAGCAATCGAGATATTGGCAACACCCCGACGGTGCGACAGGGCGGCGGACGGGCGCCCGGGGCTGCCGGAAGGCCGCCGGAGGACGCTTTTCCGCCGGGCACTGGCAGCCGCGCCTGAAGCTAGGCTGTCGATCCGACAGGCGCGCCGCCATCGCCGGCGGTCGGCTGCGGGAAAACAGAATACTCACGGGGGAGGACGGCTATGCACGTCGTTAGGACAGTGCTGGCAACGACGCTGGGGGTTGCCCTGGCGCTCGGCGGGGGCGCCGCCGCATGGGCGGAGCCGGGCGGCGGGCGTGCGGGCGCGTCGGCGCCCGGCCAGGCGCCGTTGCCCGCCGGTTGGGCAGCGCACACCACCGGGTCCGGCGTGGACCTGACCTGGCGCGCACCCAAGCCGGTGCCGGTGGGCGGGGCCATGGTGGAGTTCTACGCCGGCGACCGGCTGCTCGGCCGGCCGTGGGCGACACCGGATCAGCGCACCTTCCGCCTGGCCATCGATGGCACCACTGCCCGGCAGCTCACCGACCTGCAGGTACGGGCGGGCGGGCGCCGCCTCGACGGTCCGGCGGAGAAGCCGGTTCCCCCGGCGGCCGGGACGCTCCGGGCGGCCGCGCCGCCGCCGCTGCCGCCGAACCCCGTAGACCCGGGTACCCCCGGCCCGTATCAGACACAGTCCGGGGAGTACGCGCTGCCCAGCGTGCAGCTGCCCGGGCTGTCGACGCCGGTGGAGATGCAGGGCCTCGTGGTGGCGCCCCAGGGAACGACGGGCCAGCGGCCGCTCGTGCTGCTCCTGCACGGCCGGCACGGCACCTGCTACCGGGGCACGGAGGAACCGACGGCCGACTGGCCGTGCCCCGCCGGTTTCACCCCGGTGCCCAACCACCGCGGCTACCTGCGGATCCAGCAGTTGCTGGCGTCGCAGGGGTACGTGACCGTGTCGATCTCCGCCAACAGCATCAACGCCCAGGACGACGCTCGGGCACCGGTACCGTCGGACGGCGGCGCGCAGGCCCGCTCGTCGCTGGTCCGGCTGCACCTCGGGCGCTGGGCGGACTGGGCGGGTGCCGGCCGCGCCGGCGCGCCCGCCATCGTGCAGTCGGCCCCGGTCGCGGACCTGTCGCGGGTGTTGCTGATGGGGCACTCCCGCGGTGGCGAGGGCGCCAGCCGGGCCGCCGTCGACAGCCTCACCCCGCCGCCCGCCGACCAGGACGGCTACCGCGGAGCGGTCCGCTGGCAGGTCAGGGGCCTCGCGTTGATCGGCCCGACGACCTTCGGGCAGAATCCGGCGCCGGACGTGCCGTCGATGACCATCCTGCCCGGTTGCGACGGCGACGTGGCCGACCTGGAGGGTCAGATGTACGTCGATGCGACCCGCGGGGTGGGTCGCGGGGCGGCCCTGCACAGCTCGGTGTACGTCTTCGGCGCGAACCACAACTACTTCAACAGCGAGTGGACGCCCGGGCTGTCGCAGGCCAGGTCGTTCGACGACTACCCGAGCCAGCACGACCCGCTGTGCCGGTACAGCTCGCCGGAGCGGTTGACGCCGGACACCCAGCAGCAGGTCGGCGCCACCTACGTCGCCGCGGCGGCCGCGGTGTTCGTTGCCGGCAACGACCAGGTGCGCCCGCTGCTGGACGGCTCCGGCGTTCGGGCCCCGTCGGCGGACCCGGCGACAGTGCTCTCCCACGCCCTCGGCGGCAACCGGACGCCGCTGCTGGTGCCCGGAGCGTCCACGGCCGTCAGCGGCAGCGGTGCCCGGCTCTGTCAGATGGTCGCCGGCCCGGAGGTGGCGTCCTGCGGCGGCGGCGGGGTGCACTTCGCCACCTTCGGTCCGGTCCGGCCCGAGGTCGAGCGGCACGCGGTCTCGCTTGCCTGGTCCGCGCCCGGCGCGGCTGCCACTGTCCGGCTCCCGAGCCCGGCATCCCTGGCGAGCGCCCAGTCGGTGGCGCTGCGGGTTGTCGTGCCGAGGACCGCGCCGACGAGCCAGTTCGACGTCGCCCTGGTGGACGCCGCGGGGCGGCGGGCCACGCTCGGTCAGACCACGCTGGACTCGCTGCCGACGCCGTCGCAGAGCGAATCGGACTGGGCCCGGGAGGTCCGCATGCCGTTGACCAACGCCACCGCCGCCGGCCTCAACCTGAACCAGATCGCGACGCTGGAGCTGGTGCCGCGCAGCAGCTCCGGCTGGCTCCTGCTGATCGATGCCTGGGGCTGGCGACCCGGTACGCCGGCGCCGCAGCCGACAGCGCTGCCGCGGGTGGACCTCGGCGAGCTGACGGTCGTCGAAGGCGACTCCGGAACCGTGACCTACCAGGTCCCGGCCCGCGTCACCGGCAGTGGCACCGGCCAGGTGCGGGTGTTCGTGGTGGACCCGGGGACCGGGCTGCCGAGCACCCGGGTGGTGACGGTGTCACCCGGCACCACCACGATCGCCATTCCGGTCGCGGTGACCGGCAACACCCAGGCCGGTGACGGCCGCAGCTACGTCGTGGCGGCCAAGGCCGTCCGGGGGGTGCAGGTCGGCGACGCGTACGGCATGTTGACGGTGCAGGACGACGACTAGAACAGGCCTCGGAAGCGGCCGTGGCG
>DASQDS010000511.1:0-3132 GCA_035634075.1 Pilimelia sp.
CGCGGCGGCGCGGGCGGCGTACCTCGCCGGCTTCGCCTTCACCTCCAACCTGGCGGCCGGCCGGCGGTACGGCATCCCGACGGCCGGCACCGCCGCGCACGCGTTCACGCTGCTGCACGACGACGAGCCGGCCGCGTTCGCCTCGCAGGTCGCGGCCCTGGGCAAGAACACCACGTTGCTGGTCGACACCTACGACATCAGCCAGGGCATCCGCAACGCGATCGCCGTGGCCGGGCCGGACCTGCGGGCCATCCGGATCGACTCCGGCGATCTGTCGGTGCTGGCCCAGCAGTCCCGCGAGCTGCTCGACTCGCTCGGCGCCACCGAGACGAAGATCATCGTCTCGGGCGACCTGGACGAGTACGCGATCGCCGCGCTGGCCGCCGAACCGGTGGACATGTACGGCGCCGGCACCGCCGTGGTCACCGGGTCCGGCGCGCCGACCGCCGGCCTGGTGTACAAGCTTGTCGAGGTGGCCGGCCGCCCCGTCGTCAAGCGCTCGGAGAACAAGTCGACCGTCGGCGGACGCAAGACGGCGATCCGGCGGCACAAGCCCACCGGCACCGCCACCGAGGAGATCGTCGTCTCGATGGGCGTGCCCGATCACCGGCAGAACGACCGGCTGCTCCAGCAGTCGTTCCTGATCGCCGGCGAGCCGGCACCCGCACCGGCGCTGGCACAGTCGCGCGAGCACCTGCGCCAGGCCCTGATCTCGATCCCGTGGGAGGGCCTGAAGCTCTCGGCCGGCGACCCGGCCGTGCCGGTCACCGTCGTCCCCGCATCGTGAAGGAGGGCCCCGTGGGCCGCGCGCTGATCATCGTCGACGTGCAGAACGACTTCTGCGAGGGCGGCTCGCTGCCGGTCACCGGCGGCGCCGCCGTCGCCGCCGCGGTCTCCCGGCAGCTGGCCTCGGCCGGGCCGTGGCGGCACGTGGTGGCGACGAAGGACCACCACGTCGACCCGGGCGCGCATTTCGGCGACCCGCCGGACTATGTGGACTCCTGGCCGGCGCACTGCGTCGTCGGCACCGGGGGCGCCGATTTCCACCCGGCCCTGGACACCGACCGCATCGAGGCCGTCTTCACCAAGGGCGCGCACGCGGCGGCGTACTCCGGCTTCGAGGGCGACGCCGGCGGCATCGGCCTGGCGGCGTGGTTGCGCATGCGCGACGTCACCGACGTGGACGTCGTGGGCATCGCCACCGACCATTGTGTACGCGCGACCGCGCTGGACGCGGCCCGCCAGGGCTTCGCCACCACCGTCCTGCTGGACCTGACGGCCGGCGTGGCGCCGGCGACCACCCAGACGGCGCTGGCCGAGCTGGGGGCCGCCGGCGTGGCGCTGGTCGGCACGCCGCACGTCGGCTGACCGGCAGATCCGTGGGCCGGCCGGTCACTCGGCGGGTTCGTACGCCTCGGCGGCCCGGGCGTGCCGCAGGGCACGGGCCCACCACCCCAGCTCGGTCAGCAGCTTGGCCGCGGCCGACGCGGCGCGCGCGGACGGGCGCAGCTCGCCCGATACGACCTGGTCGTGGACGTGGTGAAAGCTCACGCTTGCCCGCACGGTCACCGCGTGCAGCTCAGCGAAGACGGGCCGGAGCTGCTCCACCGCGCGCAGGCCGCCGGAGATCCCGCCGTAGGCGACGAACCCGACGGGTTTCGCCCGCCACTGCTCGTACGCCGAGTCGATGGCTGTCTTCAGCGCGCCCGGGTACCCGTGGTTGTACTCGGGCGTGACCACGACGACCGCGTCGGCCGCCTCGATCCGCTTGCCGAACATGGCGGTGTCGCCGCCGCCGTCGAGATCGGCCGGCAGGTCCAGGTCGGCCAGGTCGATGACGTCGAGCTGCGCACCGCCGTGTTGTTCCGCCTGGTGCCGGAACCAGCCGGCGACGGTGGGCCCGACGCGGCCCGCGCGAACGCTGCCGATGATCAGGGCGAGCTGATACTGGTGGGTCATCGGGCCACCTCGAGCGGGTTCGGCACCGTGGCGACGATCGTGGCCACCTCCGCCGGGGTGAGCACGACGCCGAACTCCGCGCGGAGCACCGGGGCGAACTCGTCGTCGGCGAGGTCCCGCCGCCGCACCGACCGGTCCGGCGTGGTGACGCTGAATTCGCGGCCGATCAGGCTGCGTACCGTGTGGTCGTCCTTGCGGACCACGATGGGCCGCTGGGTGAACGGCGAATCCGGGTGGGTGGCGGTGTTGTAGTTGGCGACCGCGACGTCCACCCAGTACAGCGGCTCCGCCGTGAAGGTCTGCAGGGTGACCCAATTGGCGCCCTGCAGCTCGCGCAGGCGCCACGTCCGGTCGTCGCCCGCGACCAACCGGTAGCTCCAGCCGCCCTGCCGGACGGCACCCGTGGTCTCCATCGGCAGCGGCTCCAACAGACCCGACCCGAACCCGACGTCGGCAAGCCACGGCCGGTCCCCCACCGCCACGCGCAGCACCATGTGCGTCCGCGGCCGCGGGTGTTCCACCGGGTCGCCGGTGCGGGCCAGGAAGCGGTCCACCGGGTAACCCAGCCGCTCCAGCGCCGCGCCGAACAGCATCCCGTGCTCGTAGCAATAGCCGCCCCGCCGCTGACCGACGAGCTTCGCCTGGACGCTCGGCAGGTCCACCTCGACGCCACGCCCGAGCATGATGTCCAGATTCTCGAACGGGATGGCCGCGACGTGCGCCCGGTGCAGCGCCGCGAGAGTTCGTTCGTCCGGGCGCAGGTCGCCCGCGTAGGAGATCCTGCGCAGGTACGCGTCCAGGTCCAGCTCGGCACTGCCCCACTCGGTCGACATCGTCGTTCCTCCCCTGATTGGTCGTTGTCGTCGTCTGCTCAGCCGGTGCGGGCCGGGCCGGTGCTGGCGCGCACGACGAGCTCGGTCGGCAGCACCACCCGCCGCTGGGGAAACTCCGGGTCCAGGAGCATCCGCCCCATCAACCGGCCCTTCTCCCGGATGGGTTGACGCACGGTCGTCAGCCCGGCGGCCTCGGCCGCCGGCACGTCGTCGCACCCCGTCACCGACACGTCCCGGCCGGGTTGAAGGCCCATTCGCCGGGCCTCCTCGAGCACCCCGGTCGCCAGCAGGTCACAGTCCGCGGCGACCGCCGTCGGGCGGTGCGCGCCGCCGAGTACCG
>DASQDS010000512.1:0-7725 GCA_035634075.1 Pilimelia sp.
CGGTGCGCAGCACCGCGGCGGCGCCCGCCGGCACCATGGCACCGGTGGCGATCTCGACGGCGGTGCCGTCCTCGGCCAGCGGCGCGGATTCGGCGCCCGCCAGGACCCGGCCCACCACCCGCCACGGACCCGGCCCGCGGACGGCCCAGCCGTCGACGCTGGACGTGGGGAACGCGGGCAGGTCGGCGCACGCGCGCAGCGGTTCGGCGAGGGTCAGCCCGTCGGCGTCGGCCAGTGGGACGGTCTGCGGGTGCGGCGCGGCGGCCAGGCCGGCGGCGTACACCAGGGCGCGGGCCCGGTCCCACGCGACCGGCACGCCGGTTTCGGTAGCCGGGGCGGTCTCGATGGTCACGGCCCGAGCCTAACCCGCGGCCGGCGGCGCGCCGCTCCGCCGTCGACCCGACCTAATCCGTGGCGCCGAGACCGCCGTTGGCGGCGGTGTCGACGGCTTCGTCCGGCGCCTCGGGCCGGTGGTCGCCGCCGCGCAGTTGGTCGACCGCGTGGCGCAGCACGGGCCCGAGCACAGCAAGGCCGTCGCGGGCGCCGCCGGTCGAGCCCGGCAGGTTGACGATCAGCGTCCGCGCCACGACCCCGGCCACGCCGCGCGACAGCGCCGCCGTGGGCACAGAATCGCGGCTGTACGCCCGGATGGCCTCGGCGATCCCGGGCACCTCGTAGTCGAGCAGCTCCCGGGTCACCTCCGGCGTCCGGTCGGTGGGGCTGATGCCGGTGCCGCCGCTGGTCAGCACCACGTCCATCCCCTCGGCCACGGCCGCCCGGAGCGCCTCACCCACCGGCGCGCCGTCCGGCACCACCACCGGGTCGCCGACGTCCCAGCCCAGCTCCCGCAGGCCGGCCACCAGCAGCGGGCCGCTGCGGTCGGCGTACACGCCGGTGGCCGCCCGGTTCGACGCCACGACGACCCGGGCCCTCACGGCGTCGGGCCCGCGTCGGCGCCCCGCGGGCGTACCCAATCGCCTGTCTTGCCGCCCGTCTTGCGCAGCACCCGCACCGCCTCGATCGAGGCCGCAGGGTCCACCGCCTTGACCATGTCGATCAGCGCAAGGCCCGCGGCGGCGACCGCCGTCAGCGCCTCCATCTCGACGCCGGTCCGGTCGGCGGTACGCGTGGTCGCCGTGATGTCGACCGCGGTGTCACCCAGCGCGAAGTCGACAGTCACGCCGTGCAGGGCGATGGGGTGGCAGAGCGGCACCAGGTCGGGCGTGCGTTTGGCGCCCATGATGCCGGCGAGCCGGGCCACCGCCAGCGCGTCGCCCTTCGGCAGGCCGTCGCGGCGGAGCAGCTCGACGACCTCGGCGGTGGTGACCACCCGCCCGGCCGCGACCGCCGTTCGGGCGGTCACCTCCTTGCCGGAGACGTCCACCATCCGCGCCGCCCCGCCGGCGTCGACGTGGGTGAGCTGGTTGCCGTTCGGCTCGCTGCGCCCGCTGGTCTGCTGCCTGGCCTCGGTCACGCCGCGAGCCTACCGGCCGCGATGACAGGCGGGTCGCACCCTTGTCGTGATCGGCCCGGGGCCGGTGACCCGCGCGGCCGTGATACCTCTCCGGCATCATGATGCCTCTGCGGCATCATGTCCGGCGGCTCACCCCGTGGCCGCTACAGTGCCGGCGATGAACGCCGACAGGTCGGCCTTGGGCGCCTTTCCTACCCGCGGTGGCGGCGGCGATCGCCGTGTCCTCGTCGGCACCCCGCGGTCCAAGGTGGACGGCGGTCAGGCGCTGAAGGACGGGTTGTGCCGGGAGTACTCCGGCGCGCTCCACCGCAGCGGGCTGCCGCCGGGGATCTCGACCGCCTCGGCAAGTTCGAATTCCACCAGCCGCTGCGCCCCCGGGACCTCGCCCACCTCGGCCGCGTCCCAGATCACCCGGGCGGTGCCGGTGAGCTGCAGGGTCGTGCCGCTGCTCCAGTCCGGTACGAGCACGCCGGCGCCGGGGTGCACGGCCAGGTTGCCCAGCGTCATGAACATCGCGTTGCCCACGTAGTCGGGCCAGCGCAGCGTGCCGGGGGACGTCAGCCGAAGGAACCCGGGGTTGCCCCCGCGGTGGGAGACGTCGGCGGCGCCCGCCTCGTCGGCGGTCGCCACGAAGAACGTGTCGGTGCGGGCGATCAGGTCCCGCTGCGCGGGCGTCAACGCCGTCCCGCGCCGCGCCGGGCCGGGCGCCGACGCGGTGGCGGTCGGCACCCGGCGCTGGATGTACTTCGGGCAGTTGGCGTAGACCTGCTGCGCCTCCACGCGCAGGCCGGTCGCGGTCGCGTACGCGGTGCCGTTGACCCGCATCCGCCGGCGGGTCGCCGGTGCGATGGCCAGCAGCCCGACCGGCGTCGGCCCGACCGGCGCCTCGGCGAGCGGATCGCCCGGCACCGGCAGCGCGTCGATGGCGACAGTGCTCTCGCCCGTCGCGCGGGCGAACCCGGGAACGCCGGTGCGCAGGCCGGCCCACACGCGGCCGGCGGCGTCCCGCGACCCCAGCACGATCATCGGTTGCTCGGCGAGGAAGGTCGCGGCGGCCGGCGGAATCGTCCGGCGGATGGCCGGCTCGGCGCGGGCGGCCGGCCCGCGCAGCCCGGCCCGCTCCTGCACGGCGAACTCGCCCCGGTGGTAGCCGGCCATCCCTAGAAGAACCCGCAGGTCGGCGCGGCCGGCACGGGCGCGGTCAACGCCTGCGCCCCGTCCGGGGCGTAGATCTCCAGCCGGATGCCGTCGGGGTCGGTGAAGAAGATCCCGCCGGACGCCGCGCCCTCGCCGTGCGGGACGACACCGTCGTAGGCGAACACGGCACCGGCCTCGCGCAGGGTCGCCTCGGCCGCCCGCACCTCCGCCACACACTGAACCGGGCCGCAGCCGGCGCCCCGCGCTGGCCGACCTTGATCTCTCCGGCGACCACCCCACCGCGGTGGAGGCGACGCGGGCGACGCCGGCGGACGCCGCGCTTGCGGCGATCGCCCGCTCGGCCATCGGCGTCTTCGGCGGGCCGCGCCGCGCCGATCTACGCGCGTGCCAGGGCCCGGGCTGCGTGCTCCATTTCGTCAAGGACCATCCGCGCCGCGAGTGGTGCTCCGCCGGCTGCGGCAACCGGGCCCGGGTCAGCCGCCACTATTACCGCCAGCACACCGAAGAAAGCTGACTGTCGACGCAGCCGACGACTCAGCGTGGCAAGGCGAGTACTGATTTGTAACTCAGCTTTAGCGCCGATGATTATTCCGTGAGGTTTGCGCGACACTACGCGGAACCTGCACCCAGCCTCCGGGACCATCCCGCGGAACTTGCGGCCTTTCAGCCGTCCGGCCTGCGAAATGGCCACGATCAAGGCTACGTTGGCAGGAGCGTCTCGTTCGAGTTCCGTACGCGGATGCGCTATCTGTCGAATCGACGAGAATAGTGGCCGGGCACACCCTGCGCCACGTCGGAGACTCGGCACGCTCGGGCCAGTTGACACAATGCGACGCGCATAGGCCGGCCTCGCCACCGAACACAAAGGACTTATAGCTCGCTAATCCGGGTGAAGTTCCCGCAACGGACGCTCCCTTATGCGTTCCGCTTCAACTAGCGGACGAAGAGTGACGAATGCGACCGGAGTTGGCTAATCCTGAGCAATAGGACACGCTCCCGTATGAATCGTGCACTCGTCAGCGTAACGTTCCCCTCGTTCGACAACTACTGATTGATCCCGATTGGTCCCGCTTGCGTTTGCGCCGGGACCGAGGACGATGAGGAGAAGGCCATGCATGGCAACGAGTGGTAAAGAGTTCCAGCCGGATCGTTTACGCTGGTCGCCGAAACGAAAAGTCCTTCATCCCCGGGCTGCGGACAGATCTCAGGTAGATGTCCCAACAAAAGACCAACGACGACGTGACCGAGAACCGCCTTCGGCGGCTCATCGGTCTCGTCGTCGTTCTGTGCTGCATCGCCCTCGTCGCCGCTGTCGCCAACATCGTTTCGACCTTGCGCACCGGTGGGACCGCGCCCTCGACCGCCACCGTGCTGGCCCTGGTGGCCCTCGTGGCGGTGGGCAGCGGCGTGCAGGTTCGCGTCCGGATCCGGGCCAGTGGGCACGGCATCTCGTGGAGCGACGCGGCGATCCTCGTGGGACTGGCCATCCTGCCCTTCCCATGGGTCGTGGTCTGTACGGCCCTCGGGGTGGCGATCGCCGCCACCGTGGCCCGGCGCGGTTCACGGCGGACCGCCTTCGCGGTCGCGAAGGACACCCTGTCCGCAACCGCGGCCGGGGCCGTGTTCATCGGCATGGGGGCGGTGCCGGGCACGGACGGATTGGTCATCGACGTCGCCGCCCTCGCCGCGGCGCACCTGGCGTGGACGGCCGTCGACGAGATCCTGGCACACCCCGTCATCGCGCTCGCCACGCGCACGCCGGTCCTCCAGCGGTTCACCGCCAACTGGGACGTGCGGCTGGCGGCGCTGCTGGGGCGGTTCACCGTCGTGGTGGCGACACTCGTACTTCTTGATCGCGAAAGCCGCCTGCTCATCGCCATCCCGCCCATCGTCATGAGCCTCCACCTCGCGTACTCGAACCGCTTGCGCAGCAACGCCGAGCGCAAGGCCTGGCAGCGCCTCGCCGCCACCACGGAGGCGCTCAACGACGTCGACCTGGACAACGTGCTGCGGCTGGGGGTCACCCGGGCGGCGGAGCTGTTCTCCGCCGACGAGGTGGAGGTCGAGTCGTGGCTCGGTGCCACGCACCGGCTCGTCCGGGGCAGCAGCGACGGGATCGGGTTCGACGGCCCGCCGGACGAGGCGCCGGCGCAGTCCACCGAGTCCATCGGCATCCCCCTGGAGGGCCACGACGGCAGCGCCCCCGTCGGTGCGCTGCGGCTGCGGTTCCGGGGCAGCGTCAAGCTGTCCGAGCGGGAGCGGTACACGTTGCGCACCTTCGCCTCCGCCCTGTGCACGGCCGTGCGCAACGCCTCCGCGTACGCGGAGCTCGAGCGGGTGGCGCAGGAGCACGCCCACGCCGCGGCGCACGACGCGCTCACCGGGCTGACCAACCGCCGTGCCCTGCTGGACAGGGGCAACGAGCTGCTCGACCGGCGCAACTCCGACGGCGTGCTGGCGCTCCTGCTGATCGACCTCAACCACTTCAAGGAGGTCAACGACACGCTGGGCCACGCCGCCGGCGACCGGGTGCTGGTCGCGATCGCGGAGCGGCTGTTCCGGGCGGCCGGAGCGGACGACATCGTGGCCCGGCTGGGCGGCGACGAGTTCGCCGTGCTCCTCGCCGGCCTGCCCGCCCCCGCCGTCGCGGTGCACCGGGGCGACACGCTGCTCGCCGCCATCTACCAGCCGATCGAGGTGGAAGGCATGCGGATCAGCGTGGAGGCCAGCGGGGGGATCGCCGTCGCGGCCGGCTCCGGCGGCATGGTCGAGCTGCTGCGCCGCGCCGACGTGGCGATGTACCAGGCGAAACGCAACGGGCAGCGGCTGGCCACGTACGCGCCGACCCGCGACCCGGCCGACGTTGGCCGGCTCACCCTGGGTGGCGACCTGCCGCGCGCGGTCGCCGAGCACCAGTTCACGGTGAATTTCCAGCCGATCGTCGACCTCGCCAGCGGCGAGGTGGTCGCCGCGGAGGCGCTGGCCCGCTGGCACCACCCGGACCGCGGGGAGATGGACCCGCGCCGCTTCCTCGACGCCGTGGAGCGCTCGGGGCTGCTGCCGGCGTTCGCCGACGCCGTGCTCGACCAGGCCCTCATCGCGGCAGCCGATTGGCGGGACGCCGGCTTCGACCTGCCCGTCGCGGTCAACGTCTCGCCGCGCAGCCTGCTCGACGCGCGCTTCCCGGGGGCCGTCCTGGCCCGCCTCCGGGCTCACGACATGCCCGCCGACCGGCTGGTCCTCGAGCTCACCGAGACACTGACGATCAGCCAGCTCGACGTCGTCGACACCGTGCTGCACGAGCTGCGCGAGGCGGGCGTGCGGCTGGCGCTGGACGACTTCGGCACCGGGTACTCGTCGCTGTCGGTGCTGTCCCGCATCCCGGTGCACGAGCTCAAGATCGACCGGGAGTTCGTCCGCACGATGGAGACGGTGCCCGAGGCCGCGGCCGTCGTCCGGTCCACCCTGGACCTGGGCCGGAGCCTGAACCTGATCGTCGTGGCGGAGGGCGTGGAGAGCGAGCCGCAGCGGCGCGCGCTCTGGGAGCTGGGCTGCGTCGCCGGTCAGGGGCACCTCTTCGGGCGCCCGGTGCCGGCCGGCCGGCTGCTGGCGGCGCTGCACCGGGGCTCCGGCGGCCGCCCCGGCACGCTCGCCCCGGCGCTGCACGACGACGGCGCCGTGATCCGGATCCCGACCGCGCGCCGGCCGGGCCACCGCGGCCGCGGGGACCGTCTGCCAAACTTGCCCGCATGACCGTTGCGGCCCTGCGGCGCGCCGACGCCGCCGCGGGTGGCCTGGCCGTCGACCTCGTCCTCTACGCCGCGGGTGCCGCGTTCGCCCTGCTCACCGCCGCCACGTCCACGCTGCTCCCGCACCGTGCGTGGGGGTGGGTCGCCCTCGCCGGCTACGCGGCCGCCGCCGTGGTGGCGGCCGCCCAGTGGCTCGCCCACCGCCGCGGTCCCGGTTCATTTTCGGGTACGCGGGCCCGCGGCGCGCTGGCCGTGCTGACCTGGGGGGCGACGGCCCTGCTGCCGCTCGCCGGCCAGGCGGTGCAGCGGGCGGCCGGCCGGGCCGACCGGGCGCAGGAGGAGGTGGTCGTCGTGGAGCACGCCGGCCGGCGGCTGGTGGAGCACGGCACCCCCTACCTGTCCACCGAGGCCATCGCCGCCTCCCCGCCGGCGGACTGGCTGCTCGGCTACGTGCCGTACCAGCCGGGCATGGCGCTGTTCGGCCTGCCCCGCGCCCTCGCCGGCGACGCCTGGTGGACCGACGCCCGGGTCTGGTTCGCCGCCGCGACCGCCGTGGCGCTGGCCCTCGCGGTCGCCGCGCTGCGCCGGGTGGCCCGCGGCGCCGACCTGGTCCGGGCGGTGCAGGCCGCCACCGTGCTGCCGGTCTGCGCGCTCACCCTGGCCACCGGCGGGGACGACCTGCCCGTCCTCGCGCTGTGCCTGCTCGCGCTGGCCTGGTGTGCCCGGGACCGGTTCGGCGCGGCCGGGGTGGCCGCCGGGGCCGCCGGGGCGCTGAAGCTGTTCGCCTGGCCGGTCACGCTGGTCCTGCTCTGCCACGCGCTCGCCCGGGGCCGGGAACCGCTCGGCCGGTTCGCGGGGGGCGCGATCGGGCTGCCGGCGCTGGCGCTGCTGCCCGCGCTGGCCGTGGACGCGACCGCGTTCGTGGACAACGTCATCCGCTTCCCGCTCGGCGACGCGCTGGTGACCACCCCGGCCCAGTCGCCGTTCCCGGGGCACCTCATCGCCGAAGGCCTGCCGGGCGGCCGGGCCATCGCCGGGGCCCTGCTCGTGGCGGCCGGGGTGGCGATCGCGGTCCGGCTGGCCCGCCGGCCGGTGCGCTCCGCCGCTGCCGCCGCCGCGGTGTGCGCGACCGGCCTGCTCGCGGCGATCCTGCTGATGCCGTCGACCCGCTTCGGCTACCGGCTCTACCCGGTCGCCTTCGCGCTGTGGGTGCCGGCCCTGCGGCCGGCGCCGACAGCCGTGGGGGACCCGCCGGCCCGCGCAGCGGCCCCGGGCCGGTGACGGCCCGCCCGCGTACGCCCGCGGTCGTGCTCGCGGCGGTCGAGGCCGGCGGCGCGCTCGGCG
>DASQDS010000513.1:0-19479 GCA_035634075.1 Pilimelia sp.
GGGTGAAGCCCCAGATAGCAGTTGTCGGTCCTGCTGGTGATGACGCCGACCTAACCAAGCACTACCGGGCGTCCCGGGCGCACCGGAAGCCGATGTTGCCCGTGGAGCTGTCCGGAGTATTGGCCATCCGGGCCGACACCCGGTAGCGGTAGCAGTACGACGCATGGCAGAGGTAGGAGCCGCCGCGCAGGGCCCGGCGTTCGCCGCCGGCCGGCCCCGTGGGGTTCTCCCGCGCCCCGGTCAGGTGCCAGGTGGTGCTGAACCGGTCGGCGGTCCACTCCCACACGTTCCCGGTCATGTTGTGGATGCCGAAGGCATTGGGTGGGAAGGCGTCCACCGGAGCGGTGCCCAGGTAGCCGTCGGCCAGGGTGTTGTGGGCGGGGAACGTGCCCTGCCACACGTTCATCCGGTGCTCGCCGCCGGGCCGCAAGGCGTTGCCCCAGGGAAAACGCATGCCCTCGAGACCGCCGCGGGCGGCGTACTCCCATTCCGCCTCCGTGGGGAGGCGCGCGCCCGACCATTGGCAGTAGGCGACGGCGTCGTCCCACGACACATGGACGACCGGGTGGTCGGCCCTGCCGTCGAGCGTCGACCGCCCGCCCTCGGGGCAGCGCCACGAGGCGCCGGGCACCTCGCGCCACCATCGTGCCGCCGCCACGCCCCGGGTCGGCGCGAAGTCGTCCGGTAGGAGCCCGGCGAAGACGAACGACGTCCCGTAGCGCTCCGCCGTGGTGACATGCCCGGTGGCGTCGACGAACTTGGTGAACTGGCGGTTCGACACGGCGCCGACGGCGATCCGGAACGGGTCGACCCGAACCGACCGTACCGGCCCCTCGCCGTCATCCTCGTACGCGAAGGCGTCATCGCTGCCCATCCGGAACCACCCGCCGTCGAGTGCGACCAGGTCCCCGCCGCCCATGCGGGCCGCTGCCTCCGCCAGGGCCGGCGCCGGCCGTGCGGCCAATCGCGGTCGCGCCGTACCGACCTGGGCGGGTGCGCAGCAAGCTCCATGTTCGTGCGCGGTCATCGCCGCCTCCCTTGCCGACTCATCTCAGACCCGGCCGCGGTCCGCCATCTCCCTGACCGGAACGGGTGGGGTGCGGGAGCAGCCCGCGGACCGGCACCGGCGGGGCCGGCTGCCGGCCGGCGGGTGCGTGGTCGATGTCGGCGGCGCTCCCGGCGTACCGTTCGGCGAGCGGCTTCGCGCTCAGACCGTGCGCCAGCACGCTGAGCAGCACGGTCGTCCCGATGACCGCCACGGCACGGTCAGCCTCGCCGTGGAGCTCCTCCACGGCGATCACCGCGAAGATGACCGAGGCCAGACCGCGTGGGCCGAACCAGCCGATGAACGCCACGGTCCGCGGTGCGAGGCGGGTGCCGACCAGGGCGAGCGCCACGGGGAGCAGCCGCACCACGGTCAGGCTCAGAACGGCGTAGGTAAGCACCCGCCAATCGATCCGGTCAAAGACGATCGGGACGGCGACAGCGCCGAAGGCCAGCCAGGTCAGCAGCGACATGAGCCCGGAGGTCTGCTCGACGTAGAGGACTTCCTTGGCCCCGCCGCGGCCGGCGGAGTGGCCGAAAGCCAAGCCCGCGACGAACGCGGCGACGAAGCCGTTGCCGTCGAACCAGAGCGTCACGTTGTAAGCGGCCAGCGCCAGTGCCAGGACGGCCGGCCCGGCGAAGTCCTCCGACGTCCATCCCCGCCGACGGGCGTCCCGCAGCAGGCGGCCACCCAGCAGGCCGATGCCGATCCCGACCCCGAGGCCCAGCGCCAGTTCGATCAGAGCGGCGCCGGCGCTGTGTTCCTGGCTGCCCTCCGCGGCGACGGCGCCGGCGATCGCGACCATCACCACGGGAGTCGCGATGCCGTCGTTGAGTCCGCTCTCCACGTTCAGGACTCGCCGGACCCTTTCCGGCACCGCGGGATTGGTCATCACGGATGCGCCCAGCGCCGCGTCGGTCGGGGCCAGCGCCGCGCCGATCAACAGGGCCAGCCAGAAGCCCGTACCGTCGAACAACCACACGGCAAGGAACGCCCCAGCGGCGACGGTCAGTGGGAGTCCCACGCCGAGTAGGCGCGCGTACAGCCCCAGGTCTGCTCGAAGCTCCCGTAGGCCCACCCTGGACGCGTCCGCGAACAGTACCCACACGAGGGTGATTTCGGCGAGCAGCTTGATGGCCGCCGGCGCGCGGTCGAACTCGATGACGTGCAGTACCTCGGCGAGCAGCAGCCCCGCGAAGACGAAGACGATGGGCGCGCTCAGATCCGCGCGACCGAGGCGGGTGGAGAGCAAGCCCCAGGCGAACACGATCAACGAAATCAACGCGACGGCTCCCGCGTCCATGATCGCCTCCCGGCCTGGCGGTTGGTCAGCGCGGACCGTACGGATCGCCAGGTAGGGAACCTGGCGCGGGTCGCCGGGTACCGACGTATCCGCCGGACGGCGGAGATCCCGGCGTCGCGGGTCCCCGGACCGCGCGGGCGGCCACCCCGCGCACGAGGCTCGTGATCGTGGCTCCGACCACAAGGTTGATGATCGCCGTCGCGACCTGGCTGGACTCCGGCGCGTCCTGCGCGAACGGAAGGACCGTGACCAGCACGGTGCCCAGGCCCATGATCCAGCCGAAGAAGGAGTACGGCCGCGGTGTGACCATCAGCAGGAGGTGCATCAGGGCCGTGGCCAACAGTGCGACACCGAACACGGTGCCCGCCAGCTGCCAGGTCGTCGAGTCACCCAGGGCACCGTCCCGTTCCGGAGCCAGCACCGGAATGTCGAACAGCACCCGGACGATCACCACGCCGACCGCGTACGCCATGGCTGCCACGACCGCGGTGGCCAAGCCGCCGGCCCACAACGTTCCCGCGGCCACCGGCGGATGATCGGGCGGGGCACCGGGTTCGGTCGGATAGTGCGAGGACGACATGGCGACTCCTCTCGACGAAGAAATGCACGGCGAGCATGGCAGCCCCCTGCTCCACCTGGCTCACTCCCGCGGGATGAGCGCGTTACCCATACGCGACTTCACCGCCAACGCGACGGTTCGGGTTCTGAGTAGACCGTGACGGACCACCAGCGTTTCGCCGTTACACCGTGCCCAGGCGCGGCGGCGGGGCCAGTCCTGCCGGAGGTGCGGCCGCAGCCCGGTCGGCGCATCGAGGCCCATCGGACGTCGGAGCGGGTGCGCCACGTCGAACCGCCGGCCCCGCAGTCAGTCCGCATCATCTACGCCGGGTGAGGCGCAGCGCTCGCCCACCCGAGACGCTGGTCGGGGCAACAGCGCGTGGCCCTGACCACCCGACGATGGCGCGTCGCAATCCGGAGGAAAGCCATGTCCGACGTACGGCAGTCAACCGCAACCGCAGATCCCGGCTTCGACGTTCGACCCACCGGAGCGACCGCCTGGGTGGGATGGATCGTCTTCAGTGGAATTCTGCTGGTCCTGCTCGGCATGTTCCAGGCCGTGATGGGTTTCGTCGCCCTGTTCAAGGAGGACTTCTATCTCGTCGCCCGCACCGGCCTGGTGGTCTCCCTCGACTACACCACGTGGGGCTGGGTTCACCTCGTCATCGGCGTTGTCGCCGTGTGTGCGGGATACGGCGTCCTGGCGGGTCAGCTGTGGGCCCGGGTGTTCGGCATCCTCCTGGCCCTGGTCAGCGCGGTGACGAACCTCGTCTTCATCGCGGCGTACCCGGTCTGGAGCACCATCGTCATCGTGGTCGACATCCTCGTCATCTACGCGTTGGCGGTGCACGGCCGCGAGGTCCAGAACACCTACGACGGCTGATCACCACCATGCTGAATAGATCCGGCGGAGGTTACCCATGAACGGCTGGCTGATGTGGGGACTGTTTCTTCCCATCCTCCTCGTCATCGCAGGAGTGATCACACGCCGGAAGCGCCGTCGCTGACCACGTGCTTCATTCGGACGGGGTGACGGCGCACCGCGTACCAGGTGCTCGGCTTGACCAATGGCCGGTCGCGGCCGCGGGAGAGGATGGTTCGAGATGGGATTCATGGAGTACGAGCCGGGCAGCGCGTTCGCCGGGGTGATCGGGCGGACGACCGATGAGTCCACCCCGGCGTGGCAGCAGCCCATGCGGGCGGTGCCCGGTGCGCCGAACGTGCTGATGATCGTGCTGGACGACGTCGGCTTCGGTCATTTCGGCTGCTACGGCAGCCCGATCGCGACGCCGAACCTCGACGCACTGGCCGCTGGCGGCCTGCTCTACAACAACATGCACACGACGGCCCTCTGCTCGCCGTCGCGTTCGTGCATCGTCACCGGACGCAACCATCACGCGAACGGGATGGCGGCGATCACCGAGCTCGCGACCGGGTACCCCGGCTACAACGGCCTGATCCCGTTCGAGAACGGCATGCTGTCCGAGATCCTCGGCCAGCACGGCTACAACACCTACATGGTCGGCAAGTGGCACCTGATGCCCAGCGAGCACGAGTCCGCCGCCGGTCCGTACGACCGTTGGCCGCTGGGCCGCGGATTCGACCGGTTCTACGGCTTCCTCGGCGGGGACACCAGCCAGTGGTACCCGGACCTGGTCTGCGACAACCATCAGGTCGAGCCGCCGGCGACGCCGGAACAGGGCTATCACCTGACCGACGACCTGACCGACACGGCGATCGCGTACATTGCCGACGCCAAGCAGGTTGCGCCGGACAAGCCCTTCTACCTGCACTTCTGCCCCGGCGCGGCGCACGCTCCGCACCACGTGGCGAAGGGGTGGGCGGACCGCTACCAGGGTCAGTTCGACGATGGCTGGGACGCCTACCGCGAGCGGGTCTTCGCCCGGCAGACGGAGCTGGGCGTGGTCCCGGCCGGCTCGCAGCTGTCCCGACACGACCCGGACGTGCCGGCGTGGGACTCGTTGTCCCCGGACGCCCGCAGGCTCGCCGCCCGGAGCATGGAGGTCTTCGCGGGCTTCCTGTCGCACACCGATCATCACATCGGCCGGCTGCTCGACTTCCTCCGGGAGACCGGCGAGCTCGACAACACGCTGGTCATGGTCGTCTCGGACAACGGCGCCAGTTCGGAAGGCGGGCCCGGCGGTACGACGAACGAGACACAGTTCTTCAACAACGCCCCGGAACCTCTCGAGGACAGCGTCGCCCGGATCGACGAGTTGGGCGGCCCCACCACGTTCAACCACTACCCGTGGGGATGGGCCTGGGCCGGCAACACGCCGTTCCGCCGGTGGAAGCGGGAGACCTACCGCGGCGGCTCGTGCGACCCCTTCCTCGTCCACTGGCCCAGCGGCATAGCGGCCCGCGGCGAGGTGCGCACCCAATACGCCCACATCGTGGACATGGTGCCGACGGTCCTCGACGCCCTCGGGGTTCAGCCGCCGGCCACCATCCGTGGCGTCACGCAGGCGCCGATCCACGGCGTCAGCTTCGCGCACACGTTCGACGACGCCGGCGCGGAGTCCCGCCACCACACGCAGTACTTCGAGATGTTCGGCCACCGCGCCATCGATCACGACGGATGGCGGGCCGTATGCCCGTGGCCGGGACCGTCGTTCGCCGAGGCCGGCCGGCCGTTCGGTGCCCCGATCCCGGTCGAGGTGCTCAGCGCCCTGGACGCCAACTCGTGGGAGCTCTACCACGTCGCCGAGGACTTCGCCGAGAACCACGACGTCGCCGATCAGCACCGGGACAAGCTCATCGGGCTGATCGGGCAGTGGTATGTCGAAGCCGGCAAGTACGGGGTGCTGCCGATCGACGGCAGCGCCGTGGAGCGGCTGATGACCGAACGCCCGCAGATCACCAAGGACCGCACCAGCTACACGTTCCGGCCAGGCACCCAGGCGCTGCCGTTCGCAGTCGCCCCGAAGGTGCTCAACCGCCCGCACAGCATCACCGCGGACGTGCACATCCCGCCCGGCGGCGCCGAGGGCGTGCTGCTGAGCCAGGGCGCCAACACCAGCGGCTTCTCGTTCTACCTGCAGGACGGCCGGCTGCATTACGCCCACAACTACGTCGGCCGCGCCCTCTTCACGGCGTCCTCGCACGAGGTCGTACCGGAGGGCAGGCACACCCTGCGCTTCGAGTTCGAGCCCACCGACAGACCCGACATTGCGCAGGGCAAGGGAGCGCCGGGCCGGGCGCAGCTGTATGTCGACGGCACGCTGGTCGGCGAGACGACATGCCGGTCACCACCCCGATCGTGTTCAACCCCGGCGCCATGAGCTGCGGCGCGAACCCGAGGTCGCCGGTCACCCCGGCCTACCAGTCACCGTTCCGCTTCACCGGCACTCTGCACAGCGTCACGGTCGACGTCAGCGGCGATCTCATCGTCGACACCGAGAGTGAGATGCGCATGGCGCTTTCGCGTCAGTGAGCGGAGCAACCGAGTCCGCCGTACCCGGCATGCGAACGTCGGTCCTGTCAGGACGGTGTGTCTGGCGGGTCGGCAGGGATCCCTTCCTGCCGACCCGCCATCGAGGCGGGCTTGCTGGACGTCGTGCCGGCCCAAGGCCCGCGCGTGCTGGACGGAGCCGTCATACGGTCGGCGCGGGCTGCCGGCCGTCCCGCTCGTGGCTGGCGGCGGTCGTTGGGGCCCGGCCGAGCACCTTGCTCTTGGCCAGGTCGTAGTCCTCCGCGGAGAGCGTCCCCCGCTCGCGGAGGTCGGCGAGCTTCGTCAGTTCGTCCGCGGTGCTCACCGGCGCGGCGGCCACCTCCCGGACGTACTGCCGGGCCGCCTGTTCTTCGCGCTGCGCCCGTGCCCGGGCGCGCTCGTTCATGGACCGGCCGCGGGCGATCAGGTAGGTCAGGGCGCCGACCCAGGGCAGCAGGATCAGGAACATCGCCCAGGCCGCCTTACCCCAGCCGGACAGCTCGTGGTCGCGAAAGATGTCGCTGAGGATCGAGAACAACAACCCGATCCAAGCGAACAGGACGAAGAACCAGAACGTGGACACCATTACGTCCCACAGCGACATGGCCTACTCCTCACTCGGCCCGTGCCCTGCGCCAGGCCTGGCGCAGGCCGTGGCCACTTGCGCATAGCCTGCACCGGACCCATGAGGGAAGACCTCACTCTCCGGTGATGACTTGCGGGACGCGCCGCCTGAACAACGACTACGGGGAGCCCGGGTCGGCCCCGGCTGCCTCCGTCGGCACGACGTCGCGGGGTTGGGTGCGGGTGATCCCGTTGGCGAAGAACAGCGCGATGAGCGCGATCACCGCCAGCGCGATGAGCGCGGACCGAAGCCCGTCGAGGCGCGCCACCTCGTTCTCCTCGAGGATGGCCGACGCCGCCGTGCCGGTCACGCCGGCGTCGGTGAGCGCGCGGCGGAGCGTGTTGTCCGGGATGAACGGCGCGCCACCGGTCAGCTTGACCGCCGCCTGCGCCGACACCGTCGCCGGGACATCCGGGTTGGCCTGGATCCCGGCGATGAAGGAGGAACTGAGGGCCGAGATCAGCACAGCACCCGCGAGAGCGGTGCCGATGGAGGCGCCCAGGAAGGTGACCGAGTTCTGCACCCCGCCCACCTCGGCGCTCTGGCCGTCCGGGACGGCGGAGACGGTGACGCTGCCGAGTTGGGACGCCAGCGCGCCGATGCCGAGTCCGGCGAGCAGCATGGGCCAGGTGACCACCGCAGCGCCCACGCCTGCCTCGAGCGCCGCGGCGAGGACCACGATTCCCGCAAGTAGCGACAGGAAGCCCAGCCGCACCACCAGGCGGGGCGACGCATCGGGGAAGACCTTCGGGATGCCGACCGCGGCCACGAGGAGGGCGATCGAGAGGGGCAGGATGCGCAGTCCGGTGTCGATGGCGGACAGCCCCAGTGCGACCGACAGGAACAGCGGTACGACGAAGAACAACCCGGCCTGCAACAGGTACTGGAAGAAGAACGAGGTCAACCCGCCGCGCAGGAGCTTGTTGCCGAGCATCGCCGGGTCGATCAGGACCGCCGCCCCCGTCGACTGACGGCGCCTCTCCCAGCCGAAGAAGCCGAACAACACGAGGCCGCCCGCGAGCACCAGCCAGACCACGGGGGACAGGCCCAGCCAGGCCGGGGCGCCCGGCTTCGGGTTGACAAATCCCCAGGCACCCGCGCGGATGGTGCCGAAGACGACCAGGCCGAGCCCCAACGCCGAGAGTGCGGTGCCGATCAGGTCGAGGCGTGCGGTTCGGTCCGCCGGAGCGTCCGCCATCCGCCTCGCCAAAAGGACGATGCCGGCGACGATGACGACCTCACCGGCGAACACCCAACGCCACGACGCGTACGTCGTCAGGAGCCCGCCGATCAGCGGGCCGACGGCCACCGCGATCGCGCCTGAGGCCGCCACCAGTCCGTAAGCGCGTGGGCGGCCGGCGCGGCTGAAGTTCGACGCCACCAGCGCCACGATCGCGGGCATGATCAACGCGGCGCCGACGCCCTCGAAGAGTGACCAGCCGATCAGCAGCACGGTCAGGTTCGGGGCGATCGAGGTGATGAGGGAACCGGTCCCGTAGATGACACATCCGATGGTGAACGCGCGTTTGCGGCCGAGGATCCGGCCCACCTTCCCGCCCGTGATCATCAGCGACGCCATGACGAGCGTGTAGAGGGTTATGGCCGTCTGGATACCGGTCACGGTCGTACCCAGGTCGTCGGCCACCGTCGCGATCGACACGTTCATCACCGAGCTGTCGAGCGCCATCAGGAACTGCCCCGATGCCAGTGTGAGCAGGACGGAACCCGAACCGGCCGGCTGGTCCTCCATGCGAGCCCCCTCCCGTCACGGTCCGAACGGTACGTCCGGGGCCATCGGCTCTCCTCCTCCCGCGCGGATGGAACTGGAGCACCGGACCCGGCGTGACGATCGGCGACGCCTCATCCGTAGCAGGCGATGCCGCGGGCGGCCATGGCGCAGAGGATCTGCGGGCAGGCAGGTGTTGGTGCGGCAACCGCGCTCACAAGAAGGCAGGTGACGACATGACTGGGACGCAACAGACCGGCCGGGTCGCGGGTGGTTCGGCGACGTACGACGGTGGTGGGAGGGCCCGAACCGGCTGGGTCGGCTGGGTCTACTTCGCCGGCATCATGATGATCATGCTTGGTCTCTTCCATGCCATCTCGGGATTGGTCGCGATCTTCGACGACGGCTACTACCTGGTGACTGATTCCGGGCTTGTCGTCTCGGTCGACTACACCGCCTGGGGATTCGGTCACCTCATCCTCGGTGCGATCGCCATCGCCGCCGGGTACGCGGCGATGTCCGGCAAGACATGGGGCCGGACGGTGGGGATCATTCTGGCGGTGGTGAGCGCCGTCTGGAACATGGCTTTCGTGGCGGCATACCCGGTGTGGTCCATCGTCATCATCGCGGTGGACGTGATCGTCATCTACGCGCTTGCCGTCCATGGCCGCGAAGCGGCGGTCTGACCCTGCCGGGTGTCGTCCCGGCAGCCATGATCAGTGGTTCCGCCGCGCCCCGACCGGGTGAACGCGGTGCCGGCCAGATCGGCCGGCACCGCGCCGGATCACGACGATCAGTGATTGACGACTCAGTGGTGCAGCGCGGCCTTGAGCACCACGATGAGCAGACCGAGCACCAGATTGACCGCAGCTGTCAACACCAGGAGCGACGCGCTCGCACCCGCACGGAACGTGGTGATGCTGGCCCAGCCGACCTGTCCGGCAAGCGCCGCCACGAGCGCCGCCCAGGCGGCTGTCGCATTGCCGGCGCCGAACAGCCCGAACAGTAACGCCGTGGCCGCCGGCGGCAACGCGGCCTGGAGGAGCGGCCACTCGCCGCGGATCACGCGGCGGATCTCCGGTGCGTCGAGCGCGGCCTCCCGGAGCCGCGCACCGACCACGTGGGCGTATGCGTGCGCCAGCCAGAAGACCAGGCCGGTCGCGACCAGGAGACCGGACAGCCGCAGCGGGTCCACCTCGACGTCGCCGTGGCTGCCGGCGGCGGCTCCCACGACCACCGACGCGGCCAGCAGCGAGCCGTAGATCGCGCCGGTGTAGTTCGCCCTCCTGATCGCCGGACTTCCTGCCATGGCGTCGATGCCGTCTGCTCTGGTTACCTGCGGGCCGTGTTCATTGCGAGTCACCTTTGAGGACACGGAGTTCATCGTGCTGCTGGTCGCTGACCGGCTCCTCACCCTGCTGGGGTGAGCCGGCCGCCCGCCCCGCCCGGCGGCGAGCGGATGGCCCGCCTCCGCCGGCGACCCGCCGCCACGGTGGTGCCGGCTCATGCGCCGCGGATGGTGGCATCGGGCCTCCGTGGACACAACATGATCGGATGACCCAGGAACCGGCGCCGGGGCTTACGACGTCCGCCAAGCGCCTCCAGCTGAGCCCGGCCGAACGGGCGCGGATCGGCAAGGACGCCCGCAGGATGGTGCCGCTCGACTCGCACGCGGACCTGCCGCCCGGCACCGACGGCCGCGATCCCGTCGCCGTCCTCCGTGACGAGGAGGCCACACGGGTGCCGGAGCTCGTGCCCATCCGCTACGGCCGCATGCTCACCACGCCGTTCGCGTTCTTTCGCGGCGCTGCCGGCATCATGGCCGGTGACCTCGCGGCAACACCCGTCTCGGGCTTCCACACGCAGACGTGCGGCGACGCCCACCTGTCGAACTTCGGCCTCTTCGCATCCGCCGAGCGCACACTGGTGTTCGACATCAACGATTTCGACGAGACGCTCCCCGGTCCGTGGGAGTGGGACGTCAAGCGCTTGGTGGCCAGCTTCGCCGTGGCCGGCCGGGACAACGGGTACACCGCCAGGCAGCGCCGCCGGATCGCGCTGGCCGGCGCCGGTGCCTACCGCAACGCGATGCGGCAGTTCGCCACGCAGACGAACCTGGCGGTCTGGTACGCCCAGCTCGACGGTCCAACCATGATCGCCCGGGCGGGCCAGGGCCTTGCGCCGGCGCAGGTGGAGCGTACGGAAGCGGCACTGGAGAAGGCGCGGACCCGCGACAGCCTGCACGCGCTGGGCAAGCTATCGGCCGTGATCGGCGGCGAGCGCCGCATCATCGCCATTCCCCCGGTCGTGGTGCCGATCGAGCACTTCCTTCCCGGTGCCACGGCGGACGAGGTCCGCCACGAGATGCAGGACATCCTCGACGGCTACAGCTTGTCGTTGTCCCGGGAACGACGGCACCTGCTCGCCCAGTTCCGGCTCGTCCACATGGCTCGCAAGGTCGTGGGGGTGGGCAGCGTCGGAACGCGTTCGTGGATCCTGCTGCTCCTCGGCCGCGACGAGGACGACCCACTGCTCCTGCAGGCCAAGGAGGCATCCGCATCGGTACTGGAGCGGTACGTGGGTGCGAGCGGGTGCGCACACCACGGGGAGCGTGTGGTCGCCGGCCAGCGCGCGATGCAGACCAGCGGTGACATCTTCCTCGGCGCCTGCTCCGTCCAGGCGGCCGACGGGCGGAACCGTGACTTCTACGTGCGGCAGTTGCGCGACTGGAAGGGATCGGCGGAGATCGGTGCGATGGTTCCACGCGGAATGGCCGCCTACGCGTCCGCCTGCGGCTGGACGCTGGCACGGGCGCACGCCAGGTCGGGCGACCGGATCGCCATCGCGGCGTACCTCGGTGCGAAGGACCGCTTCGAGCAGGCCGTCGCCGACTTCGGCGAGGCCTACGCGGATCTCAACGAGGAGGACTTCGGGCGGCTGCAGAAGGCCGCCCGGGAGGGGTCCGTGCCGGTGCAGACCGGGGTGTGACCGTCCGGCCCGAAGCTGTCGGCGGACTCGGCGGCCCTCATCCCGCGGGGATGATGGCCGCCGGGAGCCGGCGGGGGATCGTGGACGAGCGCTGCCGGGTCTACGGCACCGGAGAGAGAGGGCGATCCATGGCCGAGGTGGAAATCACGAGGAAGATCCGGCTCACCCGCGCACAGGCGGGGGAGCGCCTGATCGAACTGGGCCGGGCGCTCACGGCTGCTCCGACGTCCGAGCTGGACGTCGACGGCGACTCGATCAAATTCGCGGTCGCCGACGAGGTCGACTGGGAGTTCGAGCTGGAGGTCGACGGCGACGAGGTGGAGCTCGAGATCGAGCTCAAGTGGATCGGTGCGCCGGTCGGTGCGCCCGCGCCCGCGCCGGCGCCCGCGGCAGCGGCGACCACCACGGCGAAGCGATCGACGAATTCGCGCCGCTCGTCCGGCGAAGGATGACCCGTACCATGGCGGCTCCTCAGCCGATCGGGTCGTGCCAGGTCTCCCCCTCCGGTAGCAGCTTGCCCGCGTCCTCGGGCCCCCAACTGTTCCTGGCGTACTGCTGGACCGGTACGACGTCGCCCAGTAGCGGATCAACCACCCGCCAGGCCGCCTCGACGGTCTGTTGCCGGGCGAACAGCCAGCGTTCGCCGGCCAGGGCCGCCTCGATCAACCTGTCGTAGGGTCGCATGTCCGAACCCTGCGGCTGCGTGAACGACAGTTCATTGGCCTGGGGCAACCAGCCCGCTCCCGGCTTCTTGCCGGTGAGGCGGAGGCCGATCTCGCTCTCCGGCCAGATCCGGAATCGCAGCACATTGGACATCAGCGGCGCCCGGAACCGTGCGCTCCGCGCGTGCCGCCGGAACCGGATCGTCACCTCCGTGGCGGTGAGCGGCAGGCTCTTGCCGGCGCGGATCGCGACCGGGACGCCCGCCCACCGCGGTGAGTCGATCGACAACCTCAGCGCAACGTACGTCTCCGTGGTCGACCGTGCGGCCACACCGTCGACGTCGCGGTATCCGGCGTACTGGCCCCGCACCGCGTCGTGCGCTGCGGGCGGCCGGATCTGGCTGATCAGCCTGCCCTTCGCCGCCCGCCACGCGTCCTGACCGGTCGCCTCCGGTATGTCGGCCATGATGCTGGCAAGCACCTGCAGTAGGTGGTTCTGCACGACATCGCGAATGGCCCCGGTACGGTCGTAGAAGCTTCCACGGTCGGCGACGTCGAACGCCTCGGCCATGGTGATCTGCACGCTCTCGACATGGTCGCGGTGGAGCAGCGGGTCGATGACCGAGTTCGCCGCCCGGGCGAACAGGACGTTGGCCAGGGCGTCCAGGCCAAGCCAGTGATCGACCCGGTAAACGTGGTCCTCCGGGAAGACCTGATTGATGGTCCGGTTCAGTTCCCGCGCGCTGCCGAGGTCGTGACCGAAGGGCTTCTCCACCATCACCCGTGCGCCGGTGGCCCGGCCGCTGGTGGCGATGCCCTGGACGACGCGCCCGAACAGGGACGGGGGCACTTCGAGGTAGAACAGTGCCTCGCCGTCGCCACCCAGGTGGTCCGACATGGCCGTGTACGTGGCCGCGTCGTCGAGGTCGCCGTCGACGTACCGGAGCAGCCGCAACAATGTCACCGCGGCGGGGCTGCCCACATCGATCCCGTTGCGGCGCAACGATGCGGCGGCGTAGTCGCGGAACTGGTCGAGATCCCAGCCGCTCCTCGCCACGCCCACGACGGGCAGCGTCAGGACGCCACGCTCGACGAGGCCGAACAGCGCGGGGAAGGTCTCGAGCATGGCCAGGTCCCCGGTCGCGCCGAAAATCACCAGGTTGCCCGCCCGCCCGGCCGCCGTCACGAAAACTCCCGCTGCCACTCGGCCACGATGATCCGCGCCGCTGCCTCGATCAACGCCAGGTGGGAGAACGCCTGCGGGAAGTTGCCGAGGTGGCGTCCGGTCTCCTCGTCGAACTCCTCGGCATAGAGCCCGAGGGGCGAGGCGACGCGCAGGAGCCGCTCCATCAGGTCCTTCGCCCGCTGCTCCGCACCGACGATGGCCAGCGCGGAGACGAGCCAGAAGGAGCAGATCAGGAAGGAGCCTTCCCGGCCGGACAGGCCGTCGTCCGTCTCGTCCGTGCGGTACCGCAGAACGAAGCCGTTCTCGGTCAGCCCGTCGGCGATGGCGTCGACGGTGGCACGCAAGCGCGGGTCGCTGTGCGGCAGGAAGCCGAACAGCGCCGCCAGCAGTGTCGAGGCGTCCAGCGAGTCTGTGCCGTAGTGCTGGCGGAGAACGCCGGTGTCGGTCAGCCCGTTCGCGAGGATGTCCGCGCGGATCTCCTCGGCCGTCCCGCGCCACGCAGCGGCGAGGTCACTGTCCGAGCGGATGTCGGCGAGTTTCGCGGCGCGGTCGAGCGCGACCCAGCACATGAGCTTGGAGGACACGTAGTGCTGCGGTTTGCCGCGCGCCTCCCAGATGCCCTGGTCCGGCTCGCGCCAGACGGCCGTAGCGCACTGTGCCTGAGATTCGACGATCGCCCACAGGCGCCGTGGGAGGCGTTGGCTGCGGCGACTGTGCAGCAGGATGGAATCGAGCACAGCGCCGAAGACGTCGTTCTGGCGCTGGTCGAAGGCGCCGTTGCCGATCCGTACCGGGCGCGCGCCGGCGTACCCGGACAGTTCGGCACGCGTCGATTCGGCGAGGTCACGCCGGCCGTCGATGCCGTACATGATCTGCAATGACCCGTCCGCGTTCGGCTCCAGGTCGGCGAGGAACTGCATGAACTCGTTCGCCTCCCAGTCCAGGTTGAGGTAGTGCAGGGCCTGCAGGGTGAACGTCGAGTCGCGCATCCAGGTGTAGCGGTAGTCCCAGTTGCGTTCGCCCCCGGGGGTCTCGGGCAGTGACGTGGTGAGGGCGGCGATAGTGGCTCCGGTCGGCATGTAGGTCAGGCCCTTGACGACCAGGGCCGAGCGCTGGATGGGATCACGCCACCGGTGGTCGGGCATGCGGGCGCGGTCCAGCCAGGCCCGCCAGTACCGCGTGGTGGCGGCCAGCCGGCGCGTAGCGTCGGCGAGATCGGCCACCGAGCCCCGTCCCGCCCAGGACAGGCAGCAGTAGATTTCGTCCCCGGCCGTCAGTGTGCGCCGCGCCCTGACCCGGTCACCTTCGACGCCGAGTGCCAGGTCGGTCTGCAACCGGAGTGCCACACCCGCGCCGCTGGCGTCGGCGGTGTGCCCGCCGCCATCCACGATCGTCCAGTCGGCCGGCGTACGGCCGTAGTCGAAAGCCGGCTCGCAGACGAGCTCGATCTCGACTGTTCCCGCCAGGCAGCGAGCGGTGCGTACGAGCATGTGGTCGGCATCGTCATCGGCCGGCGGACGGGTGTGCGGGGTGACCACGTCCGCGTCGTCGTGCGGGCCGACGGTCAGTGCGTCCCGCACCTCGACCCATCCCGTCGGCGTCTTCCACGTGGTGACGAGGACGTTGGTGCCCGGCTCGTACGCCCGCGCCGTCGGGTGTTGGATGCTGAACGGCCCCATCCTGAAGTACCCGGCCTGGCGGTCCAGTACGGTGCCGAAAACGCTGGGAGAGTCGAAGCTCGGGATGCAGAGCCACCCGACGGAACCGTCCGGGGCGATCAGGGCGCCGGTGTGGCAGTCGGACAGGAATGCGTAGTCGGCGATGGGCGGGAACGGCGAGGGTGCCGCCGCGCTCTGCGCACGGAGCCGGGGGTCCGTCGTCGCCGTCATGACGATGACCCGACGCTCGTTGCTCCGCCGCTTGGCCGTCGTGGTCGGGCCATCACGCACATGGTGGTGCTCCATCCGTTCGAGGGAGACGCCGTTCGCCGACCTGGCGCCCGACGGCGGGCACGGACGGTCCTCGCGACGTTCTGCGCCAGGCACCGGCCCGAGTGCCATCGTTCCGGCCCGGGATCGGAGGTTGCCTCACCCCGCACGGGTGGCTCTCGTGGACGACTGGCCCCGCCGCGGCCGGCTGAGCGGTGCGCTTCATCCGGGCGGGGTGAGGGCCACGCAGGTGGCTGCCGAGATGCTGGTGCGGGGCGGGAACGAGCCAGCGGAGGAGCCACCGATGACGTTAGCGGAGCTGCCATCGGAGGCGTCCCCTCTCGCCGATGGGGTCGTGTCCGTCGATGGCGAACTGCTCCTGGTGTCGGAGCTGGTCGACGCGTACCTCCGTGTCCGGCTCGAGCTGGAGGCACTCAGGCGGGACCGGAAACGGGTCGCACGCAAGCTCCGGGCGGAGGCCGAGCTACGCCCGTGGCAGGTCGAACTGCTCAAGTTGCAGCGACACCTCGAACTCAACCGGATGCGGATGATCGTGCTCTTCGAGGGCCGCGACGCCGCGGGGAAGGGCGGCACCATCCGCCGGGTAACGCGCTATATGAACGAGAAGCACTACCGCGTCGTCGCGCTTGGCAAACCTACCGAGGAGCAGCGGTCGGAATGGTACTTCCAGCGCTACGCGGCCCAGTTGCCCGCCGGCGGCGAAATAGTTCTCTTCGACCGCAGCTGGTACAACCGGGCCGTGGTCGAGCCGATCTTCGGGTTCTGCACGGAGGAGGAGTATCGGAATTTCATGTTGGGTGTGACCGGTTTCGAGAAGGATCTGGTCCGGCAGGGCACCGTGCTGGTGAAGCTCTACTTCAGCGTCACCAAAGAAGAACAGCGGCGACGGTTCGCCCGCCGCGACACCGATCCGCTGCGGCAGTGGAAGTTCAGCGAGATCGACATGCAGGCGCAGGACCGCTGGGACGAGTTCACCGATCGCAAGTACGCCATGATCAAGAGGACCGGCACTCCTAGCGCGCCCTGGGTGATCATCCGATCGGGCGACAAGCAACGAGCCCGGTTGAACGCCATGAGGGTGATGCTCAACGCGGTCGACTACCCCGGCCGCAACGAAGACCTGGACTTCGCGACGGACCCGAGCGTCGTGCTCACCGGTACAGAAGAGATCGTCCTCATGGAAGCGGAACGGGCCCGCAGCGGCAGCTTCACCGATTGATCCTTTCGACCCCACGTCTGGGCCGCTTACGGTGGTGCCGGTCGGCTGGGCAAGGCGGTCGGCGTGGCGTCCGGAGCTACCCGCTCGAGCACGCCATCGGGGATCAGCCGGCGCACCGCACCAGTCGGGCCGGTTCCTCGAGCTCGTCGGCGGACTGCAGCTCCGCCTCACGGCGCGCAGCCGGGTCACGCCCGTCGGAAGGCCGCCGGGGTGATGCCGTACACGCGCTGGAACCAGCGACCGAGGTGCGCCTGGTCGGCGAAGCCGGTGGCCGAGGCGGCGTCGGCGGGCGTGCCGCCCGCCCGAAGCAGGGAGCGGGCCTGGCGCAGGCGTAGCTGCCGCTGGTAGTCGCTGGGCGCGAAGCCGAATTCGGCGGAAGCAGCGGTAGACGGCGAACCGGCTGCAGCCGGCGGCCTGCGCCAGCTGCTCGGCGGGCGACGGAAGGCGCGCCTTAGCCACTAACCCGGACAATAACGTCATAATCTGGGCATGTTAGAACGTGGAACACAGCTGACTCGTACGCGGCGCATTGTCGCCGCCTTGACCATCGGCGGGTTGCTGGCCGGCGTGTCGACCGTCGCCGGCCCGGCCGCCGCGCACCCCGGGCCCCCGTCCAACGTGTTCGACCGGCCTGCGGTGGCCTGGGCCTCCGTCCGCGACCAGTCGAGCGCGGCGTTCACCAAGATCTTCCAGGACATGAAGGCCAAGGGCTACCTGGTGATCGACCTCGAAGTCGACGCGTCACCCGGCGACTACCGGGTCGGCGCGGTCTTCGAACGCAATACCGACAACCGCACCTGGCGGTCGCTGCGGGACATGACCGAAACGCAGTACGCCGCGGAGAAGGCGAAGGCCGTCAGCGCCGGTCAGCGGCCGGTGGACTTCGAGACGTACCAGATCGGCGGCCAACGGCGGTACGCGGCCGTGTGGGTGCAGAATCTGGAGAAGCTCGGCTCCGCGGTGCGGCACGACCTGACCAGCGCCGCGTTCAGCGCCTGGTTCCAGGAGCAGAAGGCGGCCGGCCGGCTGCCGGTGGACATCGAGCAGTACCGCACGCCAGCCGGGATGCGTTACGCCGCGGTGTGGGTGGACAACAAGGAGAAGCTCGCCTGGCAACTCCACCGGGACCTGACCAGCGCGCAGTACGCCACGCTGTTCGCGCAGAACCAGGGCGCGTACCGGATGTTGGGGCTCGACTCGGTGACCGCCCCGGTCGGTCAACGGTACGCCGGCATCTGGGTGGCGAACCCGAGCAAGCGCCAGTGGCGCGAGCGCCGCGACATGACCGTCGGGCAGTGGAACAACTGGTGGAGCCGGTACGCCGACGAGGGCTACCGGCTCATCTCGTACGAGCGGTACGCCACCCCGGCCGGCATCCGCTACGCGGGCATCTGGCGGCAGAACAGTGACCGCCCCGCGTGGAATCTGCGGGCCAGCGTCGACGCCCGGATCCAGAAGCACGTGACCGACAACAAGGTCCCCGGGGTCAGCGTGGCGATCGTGCAGAACGGGCAGTACCGCTACCTGCGCGGCTTCGGCCGCGCCGACGTGGCCAACGACGTCTGGCTGGATTCGAAGCACGTGCTGGGTCTGGCCTCGGTCAGCAAGGCGGTCGCCGGCACGCTGACCCTGCGACTCGCCGAGCAGAACAAGATCAAGGTAACCGAGAAGACGTCGAAATACCTGCCGACCATCCCGAGCCAGCACACCCACACGGTGAAGCAGCTCGCCGACAACCAGGGCTGCGTGCAGCACTACAACGAGGGCGGCGGCTTCGGGACCAACACCCCGTACGCGACCTCCCTGGCGTCGGCTAAGGACTTCTGGGCGGACCCGTTGGTCTGTGAGGTGGGCGCCTACCACTACAGCACGCACGGCTACACCATCCTGTGCGCGGCGCTGGAACAGGCCACCGGCCAGGACACGGCGACCCTGATCCGCACCCGGCTGACGACGCCGTACGGCCTCGGCACGTTGCGGGCCAAGCGGCTCACCGACACCGGCGTCCGCCGTTCCCCGATCTACGACATGAACAACAAGAAGATCCCGTTCGAGGACGAGAGCGCCAAGACCTGCGGCGGCGGCATGGAATCCACCCCGGCCGACATCGCCTGGTTCGGCCACCGCCTGGCCAAGGGCGACATCCTGTCGGCTGCTTCCATGACGGCGATGTGGGGCGCCAGTTCCGGCTACTCGTACGGCTGGAGCCTCGGCACGGAGAGCGGGCACAAGGTGGTCGCCAAGGACGGCGCCAACACCGGGGCGCGCTCCTACCTGCGGATCTACCCCGACGATGGCATCGTCGTCGCGGTGATGAGCAACCGGCGCGGGCACGACACCAACAAGCTCGCCCAGGACCTCGGCGCCATGGTCCTCGGGGGCTGACGGCTCCACGCTGGCGAGGCAGGTGCGGGGACGGCGCAAACCGCCCGTCCCCGCACCTGGTCCGCCGTAAGGCGGCAGGGGCGTCGCCACAGGCCGGTGTCGGATTGACGACGGGGCGCGCCTGGCGGTGACTGGTATACAGAAGGAGATGGAACTCAGGCGGGTCCGCGGGCCGGCCTCGGCGGCGGTGTCCCGCGAGGCCGAGGAGGCCCACGCGCCCCCACCCCGGCGGCCCGACATCGCCGGGCAGCTCCTGCACTGCCAGGCCACCGGCGGCAACCAGATGATGCTGCGCCTGCTCGCCACCCCGCGATCCGGCGGGGCGGCGGCGCTCGCGGAGGACGGCGGCGCGGCGGCGCCCCTCGCGGACTCCATCCGCGCC
>DASQDS010000514.1:0-3973 GCA_035634075.1 Pilimelia sp.
TCGTGCTGGTGCTGGCCGTCGCGACGGGCGTGTTCTGCGGCGCGGTCACGACCTCCGTCGCCGACGCCCGGGACCGGGCCGCCGAGCGGGCCATCCCGGCCGACCGGATGGTGCGCGGCGGGTACGTCACGGCGGGCACGACGGCCCGCTTCGCGGCGGTGCCCGGCGTGACGCGGGTGGCGCCGATGGCGGTCGAGGCGGGCACAACAGTGCGGGCGGGCGGGGCGTCCACCGGCCGGGTCCAGGTCGTCGTCGTCGATGGCGCTGCGCTCGCCGACGTCGGCCGGCGCAGCCGCACGGGCGTACACCTGCCTGCCGTCGTGGCGCAGGCGCGGCGTGCCGGGCCGGTCCGGGCGGTGCTGTCCCCGGACGTCGCGGCCGACCTGCGGCTGGCCACCGGCGGCGCCGGCGAGGCGCTGGTGCGCGGGCGGCCCTACGACTTCACGGCCGGGGCCGTGGTGGCGGACTTCCCCGGCGGGGCGGGCCGGTTCGTCGTGCTGCCCTGGCAGGCGCTGGCGCCAGACGACGCGGAATGGGTGCTGCCGAACACCTTCCTCATCGCGGGGCGGGCCGACCCGGCCGCCCTGCGGGCCGTGGCCCTCGCGGGCGAGCGCGAGGCGGGCCGCGGTGCCGCCGCGGTGCCGCCCACCGTGCTGACCCGCGAGGCCTACCGGCAGGGGCTGGACCGCACCGGCGCCAACGACGTGCTGAGCGTGGCGTACGGCGTCGGCGCGCTGGGCGGCACGGCGCTGGCCCTGCTCACGGTGGCGTTCCTGGTGCTCGGCGGGGCGCCCGGCCGGGCGCGGTCGCTGTCCCGCCTGCGCACGATGGGGCTGTCCCCGCGGCAGGGTCGGGCCCTGCTGGCGTACGAGGTGGCGCCGCTGCTGCTGCTGGCCGTGCTGGTGGGCGGCGTGGTGGGGGTCCTGCTGCCCATGGCGCTCGGCCCCGCGCTGGGCCTCTCGCTGTTCACGGCCGGCGTGCCCGCCCGGGTCCGGGTTGACCCGTGGCTGGTGGCGGCGGTGCTCGGGCTGGTCGCCGTGGCCGTGCTGGTCGCACTGGCGGTGGAGAATCTGGCGAACCGCCGGCTGCGCCTGGGCGCGGTGCTGCGGGTAGGGGAGGGGTGAGAGATGGTCGCCGAGGCGCCGGAATTCGCGGAGTTGCAGCGGCGGGCCGCCGACCGGGCGGGCGCCCGGGCCGGCGGCACGGACCGGCTGCGCGGGCACATCGTCTGTGACGGGCTGGTGCGGATCTTCAAGACCGAGGGTGTCGAGGTGCTCGCCCTGCAGGGCCTCGACCTGGTGGTGGACCGCGGCGAGCTGGTGGCCGTCGTGGGTGCCTCGGGCTCCGGCAAGTCCACCGTGCTCAACATCCTCTCCGGGCTGGACGTGCCCACCGCCGGCATCGCCCGGGTGGCGGGCTACGACCTGCTCACCCTGTCCGCGAAGCGCCGGCTGCACTACCGCCGCCACACGGTCGGTTTCGTCTGGCAGCAGACCGGCCGCAACCTCCTGCCGTACCTGACCGCACGGGAGAACGTCGAGCTGCCCATGCGGCTGGCGCGGCGCGGCCGGCGCGGTGAGGGCCGCCGCCGGGCCGCCCAGCTGCTGGATCTCGTCGGCGTCGGGTACTGCGCCGACCGCCGGCCGGCCGAGATGAGCGGCGGCGAGCAGCAGCGGTGCGCCGTGGCGGTGGCCGTGGCCAACGACCCCGAGGTGCTGTTCGCCGACGAACCGACCGGCGAGCTGGACGAGGCCACCTCGGCGGAGGTGTTCGGCGCGCTGCGCACGATCAACGCGGAGCTGGGCGTCACGATCGTCGTGGTGACCCACGAGGCCGCCGTCGCGGACCAGGTCCGCCGCACGGTCGCCATCCGCGACGGCCGGACCGCCACGGAGGTACGCCGCTCGGCGCGGCGGTCCGACGACGGGACCGAACAGGTGGTGGCGGAGGAGTACACGGTGCTGGACAGGGCTGGGCGCTTGCAGTTGCCGGCGTCGTTCGTGGCGGCGCTGGAGCTGCGCGACCGGGTGCAGCTCAACCTGGAGCCGGACCATGTCGAGGTCCGCCCGGAGCAGCGGGGGCAGGCGTGACGGCGGCGCCCGGTGCCGCTGCTGCCGGTGCCGCTGCTGCCGGTGCCGCGGCGCCCGGCGCGGCTGCGCCACGTGCTGCGGGCCTGCTGGTGGCGGTGGCCGGCGTCAGCCGGGACTACGGCAGCGGCAACCGGGTGGTGCACGCGGTGCGCGACGTGTCGTTCAGCGCCCGGCGGGGGGAGCTGGTGGCGATCCGGGGCAGGTCCGGCGCGGGCAAGACCACGCTGCTCAACCTCATCGGCGGGCTGGAGCAGCCGACCGCCGGCCACATCACCGTCGCGGGGATCGAGGTGACCGCCGCCGCGGAGAACGACCTGCTGCTGCTGCGCCGGGACACGATCGGCTTCGTCTTCCAGTCCTTCGGCCTGCTGCCGATCCTCTCGGCGGCGGAGAACGTCGGGGTGCCGCTGCGCCTCGCCAAGGTCCCGCCGGCGGAGCGCGAGGAACGGGTGGCGACGCTGCTGGAGCTGGTGGGGCTGGGCGCGCACGCGCGGCAGCGGCCGTCCGAGCTGTCGGGTGGGCAGCAGCAGCGGGTGGCCCTGGCCCGGGCGCTGGCCAACGACCCGGCCCTGCTCATCGCCGACGAACCCACCGGCCAGCTCGACTCCGAGACCGGCCGGGACATCCTCGACTTGCTGCGCGCGGTGGTCCGGGCCAGGGGGATGACGGCCCTCGTGGCGACCCACGACCCGTCACTGATCGAGGTCGCCGACCGCGTGCTGACCATGCGCGACGGCGCCGCCCACCTCGAGTAGGCGGCCCTACCGGGGGCCGATCATCCGGGCGTACTCCTCGAGCTGCCCGGTCGCCTGGGTCAGGTCGTCCATGACCGTGGCGAGGTGGCCCCGGGCGGCGGCCACCAGCGCCATGGCTTCCTCGGCCTGCGGCGAGGCGGTGGCGTACAGCGCCGCCACCAGCCGGTTCTGGCGGTCGGCGAGGACGGCCGCGGCCGCCAGCAGGTCCGCGGCGACGACTGACCGGATCGTCGCCGTGACAATGTCGATCTCGGCGACGAGGTCCCCGGCCGAGGCGCCCGTGGCCCGCCCCGGCGGCACGGTCGGCGCCGTCCTGCGGGGCGGCGGCGGCTCGGTCGAGCGTTGTGCCGGGCGTTCGGTCGTGCGGTGCGGCGGCGGCTCGGGTGCGGCCGGACGCTTCAGGTCGTTGAGTTGGCGGCGGGCGCGCACGACCGATTCGACGGTCGTCGGCTCCGGCATCGCCGCCGTCCGCATCGCTTCGCGGAGCACGCGGTCGATCCGGTGGAGCGCCGGCAGCAGGTCGGCGGCCGGCCCGGTACCCGATCGGGCCGCCGCTTGCAGGCCGATCGATATGGTGAGGGCACGGAGCGACGCGTCGTACACGCGCTGGCGGTACGCCTCCCGGATGCGCTGGTCCGGCGGCCCGGTCGGCCCGAGGTGACCGAGGAACGTCACCACGTCGTCGAGAAGCCCGGCGAGTTCATCCCGGCCCGTCCGCAACCGGTCCGCCGCCGTCCGCCGGCCGCTGAGGTCCGCTGTCGCGCTCCGCACCCTGTCGCAGCTCGCCGCCACCGCGAGGCCGACGGCGGCGGGCAGCAGGCCGGGCGCGACCGGCCCGGCGGCGACGAACGCCGCGGCGGCCGAGGCCAGTAGCCCCACGCCGACGGTGATGGCAATCTGGGTCACCGCCTCCAGCGTCTCCCGCAAGCGCGCGAGCGACCACGCGCGGAAGCCGGTCTGTTCGGCGTGCACCAGGGTCTCCCGCAGCAGCCGCAGGTCGGCGTCGATCTCCTGCCCCCGCGGCGCCGGACGGCGATCGAGGGCGGCCACCCGGTCCGCGAGGTCGAGCGCGGCCCGCCGGACGCGCGGGTCGTCGGCGCGGCCGCCCGGCAGCACCGCGTGCAGGTC
>DASQDS010000515.1:0-1539 GCA_035634075.1 Pilimelia sp.
GAACCGGTCCGGGTCGCCGCCGCGACCGGCGGCGGTGTGCTGGGCGGCGAGCCGCCGGTGAACGGTGGGCCGGCCGCGGCGCGTGTCCGAGCCGTCCATGACGTCGTCGTGGACGAGCGCGAACGCGTGCAGCAGCTCCAGCGCGGCCAGGGCGGGCACGAGCGGGGCCACCGGCTCGTGCGGACCGACCAGGCCGCGCCAGCCCCAGTAGGCGAACGTCGGCCGTACCCGCTTGCCACCGGCCAGGACGCTGTCGCGGGCCGTGCGGGCGAAGGCGCCGAGCGCCCGGTCGACCGCGACGAGCGCGGCGACCTCGCCGGCGAGGAAGTCGGCGAGGGCCCATTCGACGGCGGAGATGACGTCGGCGGAGGACGCGCCGCCGCTGGCGTCCGGCCGCAGCGGCGGCGGGGCGAGGGCGGCCGGGCCGCCGGAGAGGGTGTGGTTGGCCACAGAGCCAACCGTACCCTACAGTTCATGTTGAGTCGATTGCTGAATCGATTTGCTCCGGAGGAGACGAGGAGGTGACCGTGGACAGCGAACTCGCCGCCGCCTACGCGCGGTGCCGCGACCTGCATCGGCGGCACGGCCGGACCTACTACCTGGCGACCAGGCTTCTGCCGGCCTGGAAACAACCCCACGTGCACGCCCTGTACGGCTTCACCCGGTACGCCGATGAGATCGTCGACTCGGCGGCGCACCTGCCGGTGGCCGAGCGGGCTGCCCGGCTCGAGGACTGGTCCGCCCGCTTCGTGGCCGGCCTGCACGGGGCCGACGTGGCGGACCCCCTGTTGCCGGCCGTCCTGCACACCATCGCAGCCTTTGACCTGGACCGGGCCGACTTCGCGGCGTTCCTGCGCAGCATGGCGATGGACCTCACGGTCACGGCATACCCGCATTACGACGACCTACTGCACTACATGGAAGGCTCTGCCGCGGTGATCGGCACCATGATGCTGCCGATCCTCGGCGCCGCCGACCCGGTCGCCGCGCGCGAACCCGCCCGCCAGCTCGGCCTCGCGTTCCAGCTCACCAACTTCATCCGGGACATCGCGGAGGACCTCGACCGGGGCCGGGTGTACCTGCCGGGGGAGGACCTCGACGCGTTCGGCGTCAGCCCCGCCCACCTGGCGGCGGACGCCGCCCGCGGGGTCGCGTCCGCCCCGGTCGCGGCGCTGATCGAGCACGAGGTGGCCCGCGCCCGCGAGCACTACACCGCCGCCGCGCCCGGCGTGACGATGCTGGCGCCGGCCTCGCAGGCCTGCATCCGGACGGCATACCACCTCTACGGCGGCATCCTGGACGAGGTCGCGGCCGCCGGCTACGACGTCTTCGCCCGCCGGGCCACGGTGCCGGGGCGGCGACGCGCCTACGTCGCCATCCGATCGCTGCTCACGCCGCCCGGCACCCCGGCGGCCGTGCCGGGGCCCGGTTCCGCGCGCCGGGCCGTCCCACTGCCGGCGGCCCGCCAGCCGTCCACCGCGGGCCAGCAGGTCGGCGCGGGCCAGCAGGTGGCCGCGGGCCACCAGGTCGCCGCGGGCC
>DASQDS010000516.1:0-3304 GCA_035634075.1 Pilimelia sp.
GCTGCCGATCTTCCGGGAGCTGGAGTCGGCCTGGTTCCGCACCCGCCGCGCGGCGGCGGAGGAGTCGGCCGCCGCCGGCCAGGCGCCGCCGGCGGACGCGCGCCTCGGCACCACTACCGCCGGCGGCAAGGGTGCCGGCACGGCCGCGACCCGGGCGCCAGCGGCGCCGCCGAACAAGGCCACCAGCACGGGGCAGCCGGCGGCCGGCGGGCTCCCGCGCGCGCCGGAGCAGGTCGCTACCAGCGGCCCGGCAGTGCCGGCCAACCCGGCCGCACTCCCGCGCCGAACGCCGGACGTCGCCACCTCTGCGTGGCAGACCGCCGCCGACGACGGATGGCGGGCCGCGACCGCCGCGGCGGAGACGCCGGTCAATGAAACGACCCGGGCCGGTCTGCCCAAGCGGACGCCGATGGCTCAACTGGTGCCCGGTGGTGTCGACAAGGGTCCCAGCGCCGTACAACGGCGTACCCCTGAGGCGGTGCGCGGGCTACTGTCTGCGTACCACCGCGGCGTGCAGCGCGGTCGCACGCAGCCTAAGGACGACCAGACCGACCCCCAGCCGACTCCGGCAGGGCAGCAATCCGCGCAGGCTGGCAAGGAGCATGAGTCATGACATCTACGCAGGATCTCGGCTGGCTACTCGCCAACTTCGCCGATCGAGTGCCCGGTGTGGCCCACGCGATCGCCGTGTCCGCGGACGGGCTGCTCCTGGCGTCGTCGCGTGACCTCCCGCGGGACCGGGCCGACCAGCTGGCTGCGATCGCCTCGGGCCTCGTCAGCCTGACGCAGGGCGCCGCGCGGTGCTTCGAGGGCGGTGCGGTGCTGCAGACGGTGGTGGAGATGGACAACGGGTTCCTGTTCCTGATGTCGATCTCCGACGGCTCCTCGTTCGCGGTGCTGGCGGCGCGCAGCTGCGACGTGGGCCAGGTGGGCTACGAAATGGCGCTGCTCGTGGACCGGGTCGGCGACGCGCTGACCCCGGCACCGCGCACGGCGGCGGGGATGCTCGGCTGACGCCGGGCCGTTCCGATACGTCCTCCACACGGCAGGCAAGGAAGGGGGTGAGCGGCGATGATGGCCGAGCGAGATGAGCCGACCGGTGCGCTGGTCCGGCCGTACGCCGTCACCCGAGGTCGGACAAGGCCGCGGCTGGCGATCGCCATCGAGGCGCTCGTGGAGACCACCGTGCGGGGGCGGTCCGCGAATTCGAACAAGGGCGGGCAAGGCCGGGAACATCAGTACATCGCCGCTTTGTGCGACGGTCGGCTCCAGTCGCTGGCCGAGATCGCGGCGCGGATGCAACTGCCGCTCGGGGTGGCCCGGGTCCTCATCGCAGACATGGCCGCGGACGGCCTCGTGGCGGTGTACGAACCGACGTCGCTGGAGGACACGAACGACGCGGTGGGCACAGAACTGCTGGAAAGGGTGCTGAGTGGACTACGCAGGCTCTGACACGGCCCGGCGCCCGACGGCGGGGCGGGTGACGTCAGCAAAGATCGTGATCGCCGGAGGGTTCGGCGTCGGCAAGACGACGCTGGTCGGCTCCGTTTCTGAGATCACACCGCTGACGACTGAGGCGATCATGACCTCCGCCGGGGTTGGCGTCGACGACACCCGGCAGGTCCCGGGTAAGACGACGACCACCGTCGCGATGGACTTCGGGCGGATCTCCATCGACCGCGACCTGATCCTGTACCTGTTCGGTACCCCGGGCCAGACGCGGTTCTGGTTCATGTGGGACGAGCTGGTCCGGGGCGCCATCGGCGCGGTCGTCCTCGTGGACACCCGGCGGCTCGCGGACTGTTTCGCCGCCATCGACTTCTTCGAGCACCGCCGCCTGCCGTACCTGGTGGCGATCAACTGCTTCGACGGCATGCAGTACCACAACCCGCAGGACGTGCGGGACGCGCTCGCCATCTCCAGCGACGTGCCCGTGGTGAGCTGCGACGCCCGCAACCGGGAGTCGACGAAGCAGGTGCTCATCTCGCTGGTGGAGTACGTGCTGAGCATGCGCCGCTCCCGCGCTGTCGCCCCCGCCTGACCGCGCGAAGACGTCCGGGCCCGGTAGATCCCCGCGAGGGGATCCACCGGGCCCGCTGTCGTCGAGTCGGCCGTGTAGCGGCAGCGATGCCCGCCGCCGCGACACACACCCCCCGCCGACGGGCCGCCAGGCCGACGTCTGAGATCTTGGTCCTGTGTCCCCCGAAAACGGTGGCTGGGGGACCAAGATCGGGGCGGTAGCGCGGTGTGTCCCCCCGAAGACGGTGGGGGGTGGGAACAAGGTCCGGGGGGGAGAGCGGGTGGACGTGGCCGAGCGCGGTACCCGCCGGCGCAGTGGGCGTCCCAGGTGATCACGACCCCGGCGGCTGTTCAGCCGGCGGAAGGCCCGGTCAGGAGGAGTAGCCCGCCGAACGGTACTCGTACTCCCGGGCCTCGTCGCGTCCGCTCGGGTCGCGGCTGAAGTCCCATCCGCCGGCGGCCTCGCGGCCCGGCCGGCCGCCCACCGCGTACCCGCCGATCTCCTGCCCGCGCCGCCAGCCCTGGAAGTAGCCGGTGGTGTGCGCCGCGATGCTGGCCGGGTCGCGGACGATCCGCAGCGGGCGCTCCTCGCGCAGCGGCGAGCCGGGAACCAGATTCGCCTGCGGGACCCGCTTGGGCAGGCCCGCCGGGGTCTCCGCGCCCACCGCCGGCCGGGCGGCCTGCTCGGCCGCGCGCCAACCCTGGTCGGCCTCGGTGGACCAGTCGACGTCGGTCTCCTCCTCGGCCTGGCCGACGAACCACGCCGACCGGGCGGCCGCAAAGATCAGGAGGTCGCCGTCGTTCTCCTCGCCGACCGGCGCGCTGGCGAGGTCGGTGGGGCGCCGGGATCGGCCGCCGCGGGCGCCGTCCGCCTCGCCGTCGATCAGCCGCAGCGGCGGTTGCTCCAGTCGGCCCTCGGCCGCCGGCACCGGGTCCCGCAGCGGATCGACCGAGGCGCGACCGAGCGCACCCGCGCCGGTCGGCTCAGCCATCGTCGGCTCGACAAGGCGCAGCATCGGGGGCTCGGGCGGCAGGTCGTCCGACTGCCACGGCGGCTTCACCCGGCCCGTCGCCACGGCGGGCCGCGCCTGCGGGTCGCGGTCGGGCTGCCGGTCGCGCTCGCCGTGCTGGCCCGGGTCGGGTCGCCGGTCCAGCGCGGCGGAAGCCTGCTCGGCGTAGGCGGGATAGGCCTGGGCGTCCGCGCCGCCGCGGTCGTCGGTCGCCCCGCGCAGCGGCCAGTTCGACCGGGACACCAGGTCCTCGGCTGACCGGCGCGCCGCCGGCA
>DASQDS010000517.1:0-2395 GCA_035634075.1 Pilimelia sp.
ATCTACCTCTGGCACCAGACGGCCATGATCGCGGTGACGGTGCTGACGCTGCGGATCAGCGGCGGCGTACCGATGACCGGCCTGCACACCGCGCCCGACCTGGCGTGGCTCGGCGCCCGGCTGGCGTGGCTGCCCATCTTCGCCGGCGCGCTGTGGCTCATCCTGCGGCTGTGGCGGTCACCGCGCGTCGCGGCGCCCGCCCCGACCGGCGGGTGTACTCTGTCAGGCGTTCGACGCCCGGACGACCGCGAGGAGGTGATCGCTGTGCAAGATGGCGATCCTCCGAGTCGTGGCCGGGCCGCCGCCCGTCAGCCCGCCTGACGGGCCCCGACACTCCCCCCGGTGACGCGCCGGGGGTGGAGTTCACCCGGCCACGACCGCAACGTGCGCGCAGTCCGCCTGTCCGTGTCGTCGCCCCCGGAGTCCCCCATGCACCGTTTCGTCGCCCCGCTGGGCTTCAGCCTCGCCGCCGTCTGGGTGGCCCTGAACTTCCTGCTGGTCACCGCCGCCCGCTGAGCCGTCACGGCAGCCGGGAGGTCCACAACAGACTGAGTGCCGCCGCCAGCAGCCCGAAGAGCAGGCCCGCCCCGGCGTACCAGTGCGTCACCTCCTTCGGCAGCACCCGCCGCCCGATCGAGCTGCCCATGTCCTCGTACACCTGCTTGAGCTCGCTGACCGACGCCGCCTCGTAGAAGAACCCGCTGGTGGTCTCGGCGAGCTGGGAGAGGGCGACGCGGTCGACCGGCACCTGCTGCGGGCGGCCCTCGATCTCCACCACGCCGGTGTCGGTGCCGAACGCGATCGTGGACACCGGCACGTTCGCCGCCGACGCCGCCGCGGCGGCCTCCTCGACGGACCGGCCGGCGGTGCGGTAGCCGTCGGAGAGCAGCACGATCCGGGCCGGCGGCGGCCCGGCCGCCCCGTCCGCGGGCACCAGCCGGATCGCCTCCAGGCAGGTGAACACGGCCTCGCCCGTGGCCGTCGCCTGGGCCAGCACGAGCGCGTCGATGGCCTGGGTGACCGCCGACCGGTCCTTCGTCGGCGCCACCAGCACGTTCGCGGACTTGGCAAAGGCCACCACCCCCAGGTTGTACGTGGGGGGCAGCTCCTGGACGAACTGCTTCGCCGCCTCCTGCGCGGCCTCCAGCCGGCTGGGCGCCACGTCCTGCGCCTCCATCGACAGCGACACGTCGATGGCGAGCATGATGGTGGCCCGCTCGAGCGGCTCCTCGGTGTCCATCGCGGGCCGGGCCAGCGCGGCGGCCATCGCGGTGAGGCAGAGCAGGAAGGCCGCGGCGGCGACGTGCCGCCGCCAGCCGAGTCCCTTCGGAGCGAGGGTGCGCAGCAGCTCCACGTTGGTGAACCGCACGGCGAAGGAGCGGCGCCGCACCTGACGCCAGACGTAGGCGCCGGCGACGGCCAGCACCGGGAGCAGGGCCAACAGCCACCACGGCTGCAGGAAACGGATCATCGTGTGGTTCCCCGGGTGCGAGCGTGCCGCTGGGCGGCGACGAAGCGGACCATGTCGAGCAGCCAGTCTGAGTCGGTGCGCAGCCGCAGGTGGGCCGCCCCGGCGCCGCGCAGGGCGTGGGCGATCGCCGCCCGCTGGGCCGAGGCGGCCTCGGCGTACCGTCGGCGCAGCCCCGGATCGGCGGTCTGCACCTCGTGCAGCGCGCCCGTCTCCGGGTCGACCAGCTCGAGGACGCCGACGTCGGGCAGCTCCAGCTCCCGCGGGTCGAGCACCTCGATCGCCAGCACGTCGTGCCGCACGGCGAGCTTGCGCACCGGGCGGGCCCACTGGTCCGGCGGGGCGAGAAAGTCGGAGATCACCACGGCCAGCCCGCGCCGGCGCGGCGGCCGGTTGAGCCGGTCCACCAGTTCGCCGAGGTCGCCGCGGCCCGGCTGGACGGGCGTGCGGGCGATGGCCCGCAGCAGGCCCTGCGACTCCTTGCGGCCGGGTCGCGCCGGCAGCCGCACCACCGCCCCGTCGTCGCCGCCGGTGCCCACGACGGCGCCGATCCGGTTGCCGCCCCGGGCCGTGAGGTGGATCATCGCCGCGCTGGCGGCGACGACGAGATCCCGCTTGAGCCACTGCGCGGTGCCGAAGTCGAGGCTGGCCGACAGGTCCACCGCCAACCAGGTCTCCAGCTCCCGGTCCGCCACGGTCTGCCGCACGTGCGGCAGGGTGGTGCGGGCCGTGACCGGCCAGTCCATCCGGCGGACGTCGTCGCCGGGGCGGTACTCGCGGGACTCGCCGGCCTCCGTGCCGGGCCCGGGCAGCAGCCCGCTGTAGTCACCCTGCAGCAGCCCGTCGAGCTGGCGGGTGATCAGCAGTTGCAGCCGAGACAGGACGGCCTCGGCGCGCGCCGAGCCGGCCCCGGCGGCGTCGATCAGC
>DASQDS010000518.1:0-9292 GCA_035634075.1 Pilimelia sp.
CCGTCAAGGCGGCGTACCCGCAACTGGTCATTCACTCGATCGGGCCGAGCGAGATCCTGCACATGGCCAAGGTGTCGGGCGTCTCCATCGAGGACGCCGTGGTGCGGATCAAGGCGGCCGGGCTGGACTCCATCGCCGGCGCCGGCGCGGAGATGCTGCCGGACCGGCCGCGCACCGCCATCGCGCCGCTGAAGGAGTCGGGGGCGCGCTGGCTGGAGGTCATGGAGACCGCGCACCGGCACGGGGTCGAGTCGACGGCGACGATGATGATGGGCACCGGCGAGACCAATGCGGAGCGGATCGAGCACCTGCGGATGATCCGCGACGTGCAGGACCGCACGGGCGGGTTCCGGGCCTTCATCCCGTGGACGTACCAGGCGGAGAACAATCACCTCAAGGGGCGTACGCAGGCCACCACGTTGGAATACCTGCGGCTGATCGCGGTGGCCCGGCTGTTCTTCCACAACGTGGCCCACCTGCAGGCGTCCTGGCTGACCACCGGCAAGGACGTCGGGCAGCTCGCGCTCCACATGGGCGTGGACGACCTCGGTTCGATCATGCTGGAGGAGAACGTGATCTCCTCGGCGGGCGCGCGCCACCGGTCCAACCTGGCCGAGCTGATCTGGATGATCCGCTCCGCGGGGCGGATCCCGGCGCAGCGGGACACCCTCTACCGGCACCTGCGCGTGCATCGCACGCCGGCCGACGACCCGACCGACGCCCGCGTGGTGTCGCACTTCTCCTCGATCGCGCTGCCCGGCGGTGGTGCGGCGGGCCGGGCGCTGCCGTTGGTGGAAGCGAAGTCCTCCTGACGGCGCAATCCCCCTTCCGGGGTGGTAGAAAGCGGCGTGCTGGGTCAGCCTTCCGGTTGACCCTTTCTGCGTACCTCGGTGATTTATTCGACCTATCAGTGGCCAGGTGCGGACTATAAAAGATAGTAAATCCAGACATTGTTACCGGGCTTCGTGATAAACGCTCTGTGATCAACACATCTGCAGGGGTGGCGACGGCGGACGTCGATCCGATACCGTCTCGACGCTGTTTCATCACCCTTCCACCCCGGGGGATCCATGACTTCCCGTCTCACCCGCCAGCTCGCCCGCCTCGGCGTGCCGATGCTGCTGGCCGGAGCGGGCCTCGGCCTCGCCGCCGGCCCCGCGTACGCCGCCGACAGCGCCGACCTGGAGGTGCGCCTGTCCGGCACCCGGCTGGCCGCGACCGCGTCCGGCAAGGTCTTCAACGTCACGCTGACGAACAAGGGGCCGGGCGTCGCGTCCGGCGTCCAGGTCGAGTTCGACCTTTCGGAGCTGGAGCAGGACAACGTCCGCTTCGAGGTGCCGGACAACGACGCCTGCGAGACCGAGGGGACCACCGTCACCTGCGGCGTCATCGACGTCAAGGCCGGCCAGTCGCTCGACCTCGGCGCGGTCCTGACCCGGGTGGCGGGCACCGGCGCGGCCGGCTCGATCACCGTGTCCGTCGCGCACGCCGGCACGGACGCCGTCGCGGGCAACAACTCCACCGAGGCCACGGTGTCCGTCGGCGGCAGCGGCGCGGACCTGTACGCCTACGCGCCCGACGTCCCGGTCGACCCGCGGACCGGCCGCCCCGGCACGGTTGCGCCGGGCGGGACCGCCAGCCTGCACTACGAGATCGGCAACCAGGGCGACGAGGCCGTGGACGGGATCGTCCTGTCGATCCGGCTGCCCGGCAAGGTGACGTTCGTGCAGGAGGAGGAAGGCTGCGAGTACAACGCGGCCAAGACCGTCGCCACCTGCACCTACGAGGATCTGCCGATCATCCCTGCGGACGACGACACCGTCGAGGACGACGACAACTTCTCCGCGTGGGACTTCGTCAACATCGTCAAGGTGGGCAGCGACGCGGCGGCACCGAGCACGCTCAAGGGCGGCGTCGTGACCGTCGAGGGCCTGGTGAACGAGGAGACCGGGCCGGCGATCCAGCGGCGTGCCGTGGCGAACGCCCCGCGCAACGCCACCGGCGCCCGCGCGGCCGAGGTCGACATCACCGACAACAGTGACGAATTCTCCGTCTACGTGGCCCTGCCCAGCAGCGGCGGTGGCGGCGGCGACGGGCTGCCCGTGACCGGCGCCAAGGCCGGCGTCATCGGCGGCGTGGGCCTGGCCGTGCTGCTGCTCGGCGGCGCGTTCCTGGTGCTCTCCCGCCGGCGCCGGGTGGTCCTGGTGGCCCCGGGCGACGAGCGGTCCGCCGGCTGACGCAGTAATCCGTACCGGCACGCGCCGTGGGCCGGGTGGCGACACCCGACCCACGGCGCCGTCGCGACCGGGGCCGGCGGCCCGTTGTGCGGCGGTCAGGTCTCTGCCAGGTCACGCTTTGTCGTCGATCAACTTAACCCGGCGCCACGGTGCCGTGCGGTCGGCTAACGTCCGACGCGTCCGGTGCACCACGGGCCGGGCCTGCTGGGGGCAGACGACTTCCTCTCATCCGAGACGTTCGCTGGTCTTCAAGACGTTCGCTGGCGAGCGGGCTACTGGCCGCCGCCGACGGATGAGTACCCGACCGGCCGACGGTCGTTCATATAGAGAGCACGGCAGGACGGGCGGGGTGGCGACACCCCGCCCGTCGTGTGTCCGGCGGCGCGGACGGGGGCCCGCCGGCGGCGTGGCAGAGTGATCGGCATGAGCGGATCGGGACGGCGCGCGGCGCTGGACAAGCAGCCGCACGAGGTGGCGGCGATGTTCGACGGCGTGGCCGCGCGCTACGACCTGACCAACACGGTGATCTCGTTCGGGCAGGACCGGGCGTGGCGGCGGGCGACCCGGCTGGCGCTGGACCCGCGGCCGGGCGAGCGGGTGTTGGACGCCGGCGCCGGTACCGGGGTGTCGACGGCCGAGTTGGCCGCCGGCGGCGCGTACGCGATCGGGTCCGACCTGTCGCTCGGCATGCTGGCCGCCGGCCGGCGGGCCCGGCCCGAGGTGCGGCTGGTCGCCGCGGACGCGCTGTCGCTCCCGTTCGCGGACGGGACGTTCGACGCCGTCACCATCTCCTTCGCCCTGCGCAACGTCGTGGACCCGGACGCCGCGCTGCGCGAGCTGGCCCGGGTGACCCGGCCGGGCGGCCGCCTGGTGGTCTGCGAGTTCAGCCACCCGACCAACGCGGCGTTCCGCACCGGGTACCTCTCCTACCTCATGCGGTCGCTGCCGGTCGTCGCCCGCCGGGTGTCGAGCAATCCCGACGCGTACGTCTACCTGGCAGAGTCGATCATGGCCTGGCCGGACCAGCGCTCGCTGGCGGCCCGGGTGGCCGCGGCCGGCTGGTCGCGGGTGGGCTGGCGCAACCTCACAGGCGGCGTCGTCGCCCTCCACCGCGCCACCCGGGCCTAGCGGACGGCCCTCCCGAGGACGGGCTGGTTGTCCTGTTTCGGCTCCTTTGTTCCCGTGGTCGTGCATGATCGGCAGAACGGGGATGCGTGAGGGGGGCCGTGACGATGACAGTGGAAACGGTCGGGCCGGGAGAAAGCGGGCGGGGCGGCGGGTCGGCGGCGGCTGGCCCGGCGTCCGACGCGGCGCCGGACGCCGGCGACGGGCGCGCCCAGGAACTGGCCGACAAGCTTCGCCTGCTCGCGGCCGTCGACCCGGCGCTCGCCCGGGAGCTGGTGACGGACCTCGTCGCCTCGCTGAACAGGGCAACCGGTGGCGCGTTCGGCACGCATCTGTCGCCCGCGGCCCGGGGCGCGCTCGGCCTCGCCCTCGACCTCGACGGAGATCCTGGTCGGCCGGGGCGGCCGGCCGCCATGACCGTGGTGAACGTCGATGGGGGTTAGGGTCGCCTAAGCTCTTGAGCCCTCCCCGGGCAGTTTTAGACTGCTCGCCGGGTCTCGCTTGTGAAGACTTTCACGAGCGTCCAGGGGAGAGGCGGAGGTGCGGTGACCGAGACAGGACCGGCCGCAGGGCCCGCGCCTACCCCACCGCCGATGGCCGAGGACGCCGCCGACGTGATCGTCGTCGGCGCCGGCCCGGGCGGTTCCGCGGCGGCGTACCACCTCGCCCGGCACGGCGCGCGCGTGCTGCTGCTCGAGAAGACGCAGTTCCCGCGGGAGAAGGTCTGCGGGGACGGCCTCACGCCGCGCGCCGCCAAGCAGCTCATCAAGATGGGCGTCGACACCTCGCCCGAGGCCGGCTGGCTGCGCAACCGCGGGCTGCGGGTGATCGGCGGCGGCATGCGGCTGGAGCTGGACTGGCCCGAGCTGGCCAGTTACCCGAGCTACGGGCTGGTCCGCACCCGGCTCGACTTCGACGACATCCTCGCCCGGCGGGCCGTCAAGGTGGGCGCCGTGCTGCGCACCAACACGACCGTCACGGGCCCGGTGCTGGACGCCGACGGCCGGTTGGCGGGGGTCACCGCCGAGGCGGAGGACGGCCGGCCGGTGCGTTACGACGCGCCGATCGTCATGGCCGCCGACGGCGTCTCAGGCCGGCTGCCGCTCGCCCTCGGCCTCGGCAAGCGCGAGGACCGCCCGCTGGGCGTGGCCGTCCGGCAGTATTACCGGTGCCCGGCCAAGCACGAGGACGACTTCCTGGAGTCGTGGCTGGAGCTGCGCAGCCGCGAGGGCGGGGACAGGCTGCTGCCGGGGTACGGCTGGATCTTCGGCATGGGGGACGGCCGGGTCAACGTGGGCCTCGGCGTACTGAACAGCAGCGCCGCCTTCGGCAAGACCAACTACCGGACGATGCTGGGCGACTGGCTGTCCACCACGCCGCCCGAGTGGGGGCTGAACGACCCGGCCAACGCCGAGGGTCGGGTGCTCGGCGCCGCCCTGCCGATGGGCTTCAACCGGGTGCCCCACTACGCGCGGGGGCTGATGCTCGTCGGGGATTCCGGCGGCATGGTCAACCCCTTCAACGGCGAGGGCATCCCGTACGCGATGGAGTCGGGTGAGCTGGCCGCCGAGATCGCGGTGCAGGCGTTGGCGCGGCCGGCGGGCGCCGCCCGGGAGCGCGCGCTGGCGCAGTACCCGGCGGAGTTGAAGACCCGCTACGGCGGGTATTACCGCCTGGGCGGGATCTTCGTGAAGCTCATCGGCAACCCGCAGGTCATGCGGATCGCCACCCGGCACGGCATGCCCCACCCCACCCTGATGCGGTTCGTGCTCAAGCTGCTGGCCAACCTGACCGACCCGCGGGACGGGGACGCCATGGACCGCATCATCAACGCGTTGAGCAGGGCAGCGCCTGCCGTCTAGTGAGATCGAACACCCCCGGATCGGGCGTTCGGACGAGTACTAATAGTGTCGACGTTCTGACACAGCACTTGATTGCCACACGACCACCCAAGGCAGGGCAGGAAGGACGAGCAGGAGAAGACGATGTCGCTCTCGGCCTACGTACCCATCATCGGGCTCTTCGCCCTCGCCGCGGCGTTCGCGCTGTTCTCCGTGGGCGCCTCCCAGCTGGTCGGCCCGAAGCGCTTCAACCGCGCCAAGCTGGAGGCGTACGAGTGTGGCATCGAGCCCTCGCCGCAGCCGGTCGGCGGCGGGCGCTTCCCGGTGAAGTTCTACCTGACCGCCATGCTCTTCATCATCTTCGACATTGAGATCATCTTCCTGTACCCGTGGGCGGTCACGTTCGACGCCCTGGGGCTCTTCGGGTTCGTCGAGATGGTCCTCTTCATCGTGACCGTCTTCATCGCGTACGCCTACGTCTGGCGGCGCGGCGGTCTGGACTGGGACTGATTGCCATGGGACTTGAAGAAAAGCTGCCGAGCGGCATCCTGCTCACCAGCGTCGAGAAGGTGGTGAATTACGCCCGCAAGTCGTCGACCTGGGGCGCCACCTTCGGCCTCGCCTGTTGCGCCATCGAGATGATGGCCGCCGGTGCGCCGCACTACGACCTGGGCCGGTGGGGCATGGAGGTCTTCCGGGCCTCGCCCCGGCAGGCCGACCTGATGATCGTCGCGGGCCGGGTGAGCCAGAAGATGGCCCCGGTGGTGCGCCAGATCTACGACCAGATGACCGAGCCCAAGTGGGTGCTGTCGATGGGCGTCTGCGCCTCGTCCGGCGGCATGTTCAACAACTACGCGATCGTCCAGGGCGTGGACCACATCGTCCCGGTGGACATGTACCTGCCGGGCTGCCCGCCGCGCCCCGAGATGCTGATCGACGCCATCCTCAAGCTGCGCGAGAAGATCATGCACGAGCCGCTGGGCGCGAACGGCCGCAAGATGCTCGAGGCCCGCCGGGCGGCTGGCAAGCTGCCGGTCGTCGCGCCGGGCGCCATGCCGTCGTCGTACCGCTCCGACAAGGCCCGTGCGGCGCAGTGGGAGCAGGCCGTCCGCGAGGGCCGCGAGGAGCAGCTCCGGATCGAGAAGTGGATGGATGAGGAACGGCACCTCAAGGAGGTCGGGCGGTGGTGAGGGCGAGGAGTGAGCGCAGCGAGCCCCGCAGGCCCGAACGGAGGATCTCGTGGTAGATAGCGTGCCCAACCGGAGCACCGCGCAGCCCGGCGCGGGGGTGCCGGCGTCGGCGCCGCCGGTCGGGTCGAGTGGCACGGCGCCGGCCGAGTACCCGCCGGCCAGCCCCGCGGGCCGCGGCATGTTCGGCAACCAGGGCTCCGGCGACACGTCCGGCTTCGGCGGGCTGGTCCAGCGGCGCCCCAACATGGCGAGCACCCCGCGGCCGCTGGGCGGGTGGTTCGACGAGGCGTACGACGCGCTGGAGGAGGCGTTCCCGGCGCTGGACGCGACGATCGAGAAGGTCATCGTGGACCGGGGCGAGCTGACGCTGCACATCAGGTCGCAGCACATCGCCGAGGTGTGCCAGGTGATGCGGGACGACCAGTCGCTGCGCTTCGAGCTCTGCTCGAGCGTCTCCGGAGTCGACTACCTGGGCAGCGACGAGCGGCGCTTCCACATCGTCTACCACCTGACGTCGATGACGTACCGTCGGCAGATCCGGCTGGAGGCCGCGGTGCCGCTGGACAATCCCCGCCTGCCGAGCGTGACGTCGGTGTATCCCACCGCCGACTGGCAGGAGCGGGAGACGTACGACATGTTCGGGGTCATCTTCGAGGGTCACCCAGGGCTGACCCGGATCCTCATGCCGGACGACTGGGAGGGCCACCCGCAGCGCAAGGACTACCCGCTCGGGGGCGTGCCGATCGAGTACAAGGGCGCGGAGGTCCCGCCGCCAGACCGCCGGAGGGTTTACCAGTGAGCCCAGTCGCGAACGAAGAGGTGATCGCGTGACGTACGCGACCGAGCGCGAGACGACCGAGGGCCGGGTCTTCACCGTCACCGGCGGCGACTGGGACACCGTCGTCGCCGGGGCGGAGGAACACCACGACGAGCGCATCATCGTCAACATGGGGCCGCAGCACCCGTCGACGCACGGCGTGCTCCGGCTGGTGATCGAGCTCGAGGGCGAGACCGTCACCGAGGTCCGGCCGGTGATCGGCTACCTGCACACCGGCATCGAGAAAAACCTCGAGTACCGCAACTGGGTCCAGGGCACGACGTTCGTGACCCGGATGGACTACCTGGCGCCGCTGTTCAACGAGACCGGCTACAGCCTGGCCGTGGAGAAGCTGCTCGGCATCACCGACGACATCCCCGAGCGCGCCACCACGATCCGCGTGCTGATGATGGAGCTCAACCGGATCGCCTCGCACCTGGTCTGGCTCGGCACGACCGGGCTGGAGCTGGGCGCGATCTCCATGATGCTGTACGGCTTCCGCGAGCGGGAGTACGTCATGGAGATCTTCGAGATGGTCGCCGGCCTGCGGATGAACCTGGCGTACGTGCGGCCGGGCGGGGTCGCGCAGGACGTGCCGGACGCGGCCATCGTCAAGATCCGCGAGTTCCTGGCGATGCTGCCGAAGCGGCTCTCCGAATACGAGGACATGCTCTCCGGCCAGCCCATCTGGATCGAGCGGACGAAGAACGTTGCCGTGCTCGACGTGCCGGGCTGCCTGGCGTTGGGGATCACCGGCCCGGTGCTGCGTTCGGCGGGCCTGGCGTGGGACCTGCGCAAGACCATGCCGTACTGCGGCTACGAGACCTACGAGTTCGACGTGCCGGTGGCCGCGACCGCCGACGTGTGGGGCCGGTACGAGGTCCGGATGGCCGAGATGCGCGAGTCGATGAAGATCATCGAGCAGGCGCTGGACCGGCTCCGGCCTGGTCCGATCATGGTGGCCGACAGGAAGATCGCCTGGCCGGCCCAGCTCGCCATCGGCGTGGACGGCATGGGCAACTCGCTGGAACACGTAGCCAAGATCATGGGACAGTCGATGGAGTCCCTGATCCACCACTTCAAGCTGGTCACCGAGGGCTTCCGGGTGCCGCCGGGGCAGGTGTACATCGCCCTGGAGCACCCCCGCGGTGAGCTGGGCGTGCACGCCGTCTCCGACGGGACCACCCGGCCGTACCGGGTGCACTACCGCGACCCGAGCTTCGTCAACCTGCAGGCCATCCCCGCGATCTCGGAGGGCGGCCTGATCGCCGACGTGATCGCCGGCGGTGCGTCGCTGGACCCCGTCATGGGTGGGTGTGATCGCTAAATGACTCAGGTGACCCTCTCTCCGCCGGCCTCGGCGCTGGCGGAGCAGCTGAACCCGGCCGCGCGCGAGATAATCGCCCGCTACCCCGAGGGCCGCGAGCGCTCCGCGCTGCTGCCGCTGCTGCACCTCGTGCAGTCCGTCGAGGGCTACGTCAGCCCGGCGGGGGTGGAGTACTGCGCCGCGCTGCTCGGGATCACCCGGGCGCAGGTGAGCGCCGTGGCCACGTTCTACACGATGTACAAGCGCCGGCCGACCGGCGACTGGCTGGTCAGCGTCTGCACCAACACCATGTGCGACGTGCTCGGCGGGCAGGCGGTCTTCGACACCCTGGCCGAGCACCTCGGGGTGGGCCACGACCAGACCACGGCCGACGGCACGGTGACGCTCGAGCACGCCGAGTGCCTGGCCGCCTGCGACTACGGCCCGGTGATGACCGTCAACTACGACTTCTTCGACCAGGTCACGCCGGACACGGCGGTGGGCGTGGTGGACCAGCTGCGGACCGGGCAGCGGCCGGCACCGACGCGCGGCGCGCGGCTGTGCACGCTGAAGGAGATGTCGCTTCAGCTCGCCGGCTTCGCCGACCGGCGCGCCGGCGCGGTGGGCGATCCGGCCGCCGGCGAGCCGACGCTGCGCGGCAACCGGCTGGCCGAGCGGTACGGCATCGCGGTCGCCGACTTCGACCCGAACACCCCGATCCCCTCCCGGGGCGAGGACGGCCGGCCGGCGCCCACGGCCGGCACCCCGGCGGGGCC
>DASQDS010000519.1:0-1622 GCA_035634075.1 Pilimelia sp.
GCGCGGACGGCGTCCGGCGGCGGGCCGGCAACCGTGCCGGCGCGCCCGCCCAGCAGCGGCAGGCTGTGCCGCAGGTCGTCGACGAGGCGGATCGCCGAGGACACGGCGTCCCGCAATCGCTGTTCGGCCGTCTGTTCGTCCGCGGTGGTGGACTGTGGCTCCAACGCTTCCTGGAGCCACAACCCGCGGTCGATGAGAGCCGTGCCGATGCGTCGGGTGTCGTCGGCCGACCCGGTGCCCTCGCGCCCCGGCGCCCTCGTCGGCCGGTCGTCGACATCGCCCGTCGTCCCGTCTGTTTCCGGGAGCTGGTGGTCGGGGTGTCCGTCATCGGGCCGGGCGGCGGCGGACGGCACGTCCGGTGGGTCCTCGGGGATGTAATCCTCCGGGCCGCCCGCGGAGGTCACCGCGTCGTAGCCCTGGTCGCTGGCCGGCTCCGCGGGAGCCGGCCAGCGGTCGTCGTCGTGCTCGTACTCGCGGTGGGCGTCCACGCCGCCGATTGTGGCCGCCGGCGTCCACACCCGCCCGGTATGGTCGGCGCCGCCCGGGCGGCTAGCCGATCGTGGCCTTGATCCAGCCGGCCAGGACGTCCAGCCGGGCGGTGGTCTCCTCCTCGGCGTGCGGGCAGTCCGGCCCGGTGCTCTCCAGTGACACCAGGAGCGGCGCGGCCCGCCGGCGCTCGACGAAGTACGGGGCGCCGGAATCCCACGGGCAGGCGCTGGTGTCCGGCGCGGGAGCGTACCCCTGCACGCCAACGGTGGTGGCCGCCACGCTGGTGACCTCGACCTGGCCGGTGTGGAGCTGGCTCGAGTGCGTGGTGTCCGGCCCGGTGGCGCCCCAGCCGGTCAGCCGAAGGATCTCGCCCTCCTCGGGGGCGGCCGCCCGCACCCTGATCGGCCGCACGCCGCGCACGGCGCGGTCGAGCCGGGCCAGCGCGACGTCGCTGTCCGGGGCGGCCTGGAACACCTCGACCACGTTGGCGACCCGGGCGCCCGGGTCGGCGAGATTCGCCACCCCCACGGTCGCGGTCGTGGGGTAGGGCACCGGGCCGCTGACCCGCACGCGGAAGCGGTGGAAGCAGTGCCCGGCCGTGATGACCCAGCCCGGTGCGACCAGGGCGCCCGAGCAGGCGCTGTTGTACGTCGTACCGTCTACCCGCGGGATGCCCGTCATGGTCAACTTGACGGAGAACCGGTACTGGCCCGAGGGCACCGGTTCACCGTTGGCCACGGCGGCGGCCGGGCCCGCCGCGCCCAGCACCAGCGCCAGCACGGCGACGGCGACGGCGCCGACCCGGCGGGCGGCGTGGGCTCGTGGGGCGGTGCGTGGGCGTGGCGCGGACGGTAGGCGCACAAATACTCCTCGGGAACGGCCACAGGGGACAAACGCCCGTGGCGGCGATCGTGCCTCGTGGAGACTAGCCGGCCCGGCGCCGGGCGCGCAGACCCGCGCGGCGGCGCGCTCGGCGTGCCGCCTGTCAGTGCGAGCTGGCGGGCGGGCGCTTCCCAGGGCGCGGCCTGCCGGGAAATGTCATACCGCGGTGGCAGCGTGCGGACCATGTACGAGGAGCGGATGTCGGCGCTGCCGGGCGTCGTGGTGTGGCACGCGCGGGTGCCCGGCGGCGG
>DASQDS010000520.1:0-10303 GCA_035634075.1 Pilimelia sp.
CGGGCCGGTGAGCCGCCCGGTGCCCCCGCCGCTGGAGCCGCCGGGCGGGGCCGGCCCGCGGCGGATCGACGTCGGGGGTGTGCAGCTGGCCTGCCGGACGTGGGGCCCGCCCGGCGCGCCGCCGGCGGTGCTGCTGCACAGCGGCTCCTCGGACGGGTCCACCTGGGCTAGCCTCGCCGGCGACCTGGCCGGCCGGTGGCGCTGCATCGCCCCGGACCTGCGCGGGCACGGCGGGAGCGACTGGCCCGCCGAGTATTCGCTGGAGCTCATGCGCGACGACGTCGCAGCGCTGGCGGACGCCCTGGACCTCGACCGGTTCGCGGTCGTCGGGCACTCGTTGGGCGCGGTCGTGGGTTACCTCATCGCGCAGGCGCACCCGGGGCGGGTCACGCACCTGGTGCTCGAGGAGCCGCCCCCGCCCGTACCCCTGGCGATGCGCCTGCCGCCGCGGCCCGCCGGGCCCCTGGCCTTCGACTGGGCGGCGCGCGAGGTGATCGTCGGGCAGCTCAACGCGCCGGACCCGGCCTGGTGGGAGCGGCTGGCGTCGGTCACCGCGCCGACGCTGGTGGTCGCGGGCGGGCCGGCGAGCCACCTACCCCAGGAGGAGATCGCGCGGATGGCGGCCCGGCTGCCGGCCGGCCGCCTCGTCACGATCGACGCCGGGCACGCCGTGCACGCGACCCGGCCGGCCGAGTTCGCCGCCGCCGTCCGGGGCTTCCTGGCGTTGCCCGCCGGGCCCGGTTAGGCCCCGGCGAGCCGGCTGCGGGCGGTGCGCAGGCGGGCGAGCGTACGCTCCCGACCCAGCACCTCCATCGACTCGAAGAGCGGCAAGCCGACCGTGCGGCCGGTGACGGCCACCCGTACCGGCGCCTGGGCCTTGCCCAACTTGAGCCCGCGCTGCGTGCCGACCTCCTCAAGAGCGCCTTTCAGCGCCTCGGCGTCCCACGAGCGCAGCGCCGCGTAGGCCTCCTCGGCGGCGGCCAGCAGGTCGGCCGCGCCCTCCTTCATCGCCTTGGCCCACGCCGCCTCGTCGGTCGCCGGCTCGGGCAGGAACAGGAAGTCGACGTTGGGCACGACCTCGGACAGGACCGCGATCCTGGTCTGCACCAGCGGCGCCACCGCCTGGAACACGGCAGCGTCGAAATCCGCCGGCCGCCACGGCGGGGGCTCCACCGTGGCGGTCCCGGTCAGCCACGGCTGGCAGGCGGCGACGAACTCCGGCGCCGGCAGCGCGCGGATGTACTCGCCGTTGAACGCCCGCAGCTTCTTCTCGTCGAAGAACGCCGGGGAGGGATTGACCTCCGCCAGCCGGAACTCGGCCTCGACGACCGACCACGGCACGATCTCCCGGTCGCCGGACGGGGCCCAGCCGAGCAGCATGAGGTAGTTGCGCATGGCGTCCGCGAGGTACCCCTCGTCGCGGTACGCCTCCAGGGCCACCTTGTCCCGCCGCTTGGACAACTTCTGCCGCTTCTCGTTCACCACGACGGGCACGTGGGCCCAGACGGGCGGCTTGACGCCGAGCGCCGCCCAGAGCAGCTGCTGCTTGGGCGTGTTCGGCAGGTGCTCCTCCGCCCGGATCACGTGGGTGATCGACATGGTCACGTCGTCGACGACGTTGGCCAGCAGGAACACCGGCGAGCCGTCGCCGCGGGCGATGACGAAGTCCTCGATCAGGCGGTTGTCGAACGTCGGCTCGCCGCGGATCAGGTCCACGACCACCGTCTGGCCCTCGTCGGGGGTGCGGAACCGCAGCGCCCGCCCGGGCCCCGGCGTCAGCCCACGGTCGCGGCAGTGCCCGTCGTACCCCTGGTACTGCGAGCCGCTCCGGGCCTGTACCGCCTCGCGGGTGCAGTCGCAGTAGTACGCCCGCCCGGCGGCGTGCAGCTTGGCGGCCGCGGCGCGGTGCTCGCCCGCGTTGGCGGACTGGAAGTACGGCCCCTCGTAGCTGCCGCGCGTGATGCCGATCCAGTCCAGCGCGGCGAGGATGCCCTCGGTCCACTCGGGCCGGTTCCGGGCGGCGTCGGTGTCCTCCACCCGCAGCACGAACGTGCCGCCCTGCTGCTTGGCGTAGATCCAGTTCTGCAGGGCGGACCGGGCGCCGCCGACGTGGAACATGCCGGTGGGGGAGGGGGCGAAGCGTACGCGTACCGTCACGCCGCCCAGCCTACGGTTGGCGGCCCGGCGGTCCGCCACCAGGTTTCGCCTGCCGGAGTCGGCGACGGTGTGGTTGGCCGGCCGGCCGGTTCTGCCGGAAGGGCTGCGGGCGGCCGACGACTTTGGCAGGCTGCCGTTCGTGATCGTCGTAGCGCGCGGTGGCCTGGTGCCCGCTCCGGTGGAGGCGGTGTGGGCGGTGGTCCGCCAGGTGGAGGAGCTGCCGGCCTGGCTCGTCGGGCTGGGGCACGCCGAGGCGCGCGGCCCGGAGGGGTACGGCCGCCGCCTGCGGCTGGACGGTTCGCGCGCGGGCGACGGGCGCGAGCGCCAGGCGGAGGTCATCGCCTGGCGGGCGCCGACGCTGCTGGCGTGGCGGTACGTCGCCGAGCGGGCCGTTCCCCGTTCCGCCGGTCCCGATTTCGCTGATCCCGGTCTCGATCCGGCTTGGCTGCCGGTGCGGGCCGACGAGCTGCACATCCAGCTGACGCCCGCGGGGACGGCGACCCGCCTCGACCTGTACGCGGTGTGTCCGGCCGGATTGTTCGACGGGCTGCTCATCCGGTGGGGCCCGGCCCGCCGGTGGAAGGCGGAGCTGGCCCGGTCCGCCGCCGCCCTGGCGGCCATGTTCCCCGCTCCGGCCCGCCCCGACGCCGGGCACGGCGGGCCTACCGCGCCGGCCCGGGTGGGTTGACGGTCGCCGCCGGCGCCAGTGACCGCACGGCCGCCAGCACCGCCGCGGGCAGCGCCTCGAACGGCGTCACGGTCAGGGTTTCGCCGGCCCCGGCCCACACGCCGAGGATCCGGCCGTCCGCGACGAGCGTCGGCGAGATCCACCCCTGGGGCCGGGACACGTCCTTCTTGCGTGTCGGGGGCACCAGGAGGTCGAGCTGCCGGAGGCTGCCCACCACGTACGGGTCGAATGCGGGCAACAGCCGGACGACCGGCTCCGCGCTGCTCCCGGCGGTGAGGTCGGGCAGCGCGTCGCTGGGCACCGCGCCCACCGTGCCGGCCACCGCCACCTCGGTGATCGCCCCGCGGGCGGCCAGCCGGGCGAACGTCTTCTTCGCCAGCGGCGGGTTCAGGTCGAACCACCGGCTGAACTCGGCCGCGTCCGCCGGGCCGTACGCGCCGAGGTGGGCGAGCACCAACGACGTCGACGGCACCGTCGGTGTCGCTGGCCCTGTCGGTGTCGGTCTCGCTCCTGGTTTCCGGCCGGTCAGGCAGCCACCGGCGCGGCGCCACGAACGTGACGTTGCGCCCGCGCGGCGGCCCCGAGCACAGCAGGCCCCGGAAGGCGGCCGGCTTGAGCAGCGCCCCGAAGCCCTGATTGAGCGCCCCGGCCAGGTCGCCGTGGCCGGTGGCCTTGACCAGCGCATCCGTCAGCTCCTGCCGGGTGAGCGGCTCGCTGCCGAGCACGTCCGGCATGGCGGCGAGGATGTCGGCCATCTGCTCCGCCGTGACGCCGTGGTAGCGCAACCACGAGCCCGTGGTCTCGCGCGTGCGGGTGGACATCGCCGCCACCCACGTCGGCAGGTCGGCCGCCGGCAGCAGGTGCAGCGTGCCGCGGGCGGCCCAGGTCCGGACGAGCGTGCGCCGCCGGTACAGCGCGGCGTCCACCGCGGCCGCGTCCGTGCCGCCGGCCGCCCGCAGGCCGAGCGCGGCGACCGCCGAGGCGGCGACCTGCGCGTGCACGCCGGCCACCCGGCGGGCGACGGCCACGAGGGTACGGCCGCGCGGCCCGTCCAGGAAGTGCCGGCGCATCCGCCAGCGCAGCACCTGGGGGAGCTCCACCGAAGGCGTCGTCATGCTTCCTCCTCAGCCCCGTGGCGCTGGCGGAACCCGGCCACCTTGTGCCGGTTGCCGCAGCGCTGCATCGAGCACCACCGGCGGTTGCCCGGCCGGGACGTGTCGACGTAGGCCAGGGCGCAGTTGGGCGCGGCGCACCGGCGTAGCCGGCGTACCGTCGGCTCCGCGAACGTGCGCACGGCGTCCCGGGCGATCTCGGCGGCGAGCTGCCCGCCGGTCACCGGCCGCCGCCAGGTGGCGCGGCCGCCCACGAGCTGCGGCACGGGGCCGGCGCCGCGCGCCGTCTCGTTGAGCAGGGTGACGGCGTCGGCAACGCCCGCACCAGCGTCGCTGGCCTCGGCGGTAGCGGCCCGGGTGAGCGTCCACAGGGCCTCGCGCAGCCGCCGCAGCGCCGCGAATTCCGCTTCGGACACCGCAACGTCCGCCGCCGCGACGCCGGCGGCGCCGAGCCGGCTGGCCGCCGCCCAGGCCGCGACGTCGGCGGGCGAGCGCAGCACCTCGAAGCGCGCCCGGTGGCCCTCGCCCCCGGTGAACACGAACTCCAGGCACAGCGCGCCGGCGTCGAACTCGAAGACCTGTCCGTCCGGGTGCCGCAGCCGCATCTAACCACTATAACTGGTTACGCCGGCCCCGGCCGGACCGGTCCCTGGGTCGAAGCGGGCCACGTAGCGCTTCTGCCAGGGCGTCTCTACGGCGCCCCGGTGATAGTGCCGCCGGACGTAGGCGACGGCCTCGTCCGCCGGCACGCCATCGAGGACCGCGAGGCAAGCGAGCGCCGTGCCCGTCCGTCCCCGGCCACCGCCGCACGCGACCTCCACGCGCTGCGTGACAGCGTTGTCCCACGCCTCGCGCAGCAACTCCCGGGCGAGCCCGCGGTCGCTCGGCAGCCGGAAGTCGGGCCAGCGCAACCACCGGCTATCCCAGGCGACGCCCGGTGGCTGGCGGCCCAGGAGGTAGACGCCGAACGTCGGCACCGGGCCGGGCGGCGCCGGCCGGCGCAGGCCCCGCCCGCGGATCAACCGCCCGGACGGGAGCCGCAGCACGCCCTCGCCGGCCGGGTCCCACAACTCGCTCACCCGGCCACCGTACGCGCCGCGTCCGGGCACGCGGCGCGTCCGGGCACGCGGATCAATGCATGGCGGCATCGGTGAAATCCACAGTCAACGGCGCGTTCGTAGGTAGCGCCGAGACGAGAGACAGGTCGGTATACCTACGTCCCATCCATTCGGCGGGGGCAGTGACGGTCCTATGCCCGAGAGGGCTTCGGGAGCTGCCAGAGGGCACTGACCGGCATGGCCCGGAGTCTGTCCCCGAACGGCAAGGTTGATGCACCCGTGTACAGGACGATGCCCACGACGAAGTCGTCACCGAGCCGGTCGGCCAGGCGGCGCAGGCCGCGAAAATCGTCGGGCCCGACGGTCGATGCGGCCTTGACCTCGACTCCGACGACCTGTCCCCGGCGGTTTTCCAGCACCGCGTCAACCTCGAATTTGCTGTGATCGCGGTAGTGGTACAGGTCGACATGCTGGTCTGACCAGGTGAGCTGCCGGCTCAGTTCAGACACCACGAAGGACTCGAGCAGGGGTCCGAAGGGTGCGCCCGGCCGGAGGAGCGCCCGGGCGTCGAACCCGACCTCGTGCGCGGCGATGCCCGAGTCGACGAAGATCAGCTTGGGTGTGGCGGTGGCTCGGGTGCCGAGATTGCGGGACCATCCCGCGATCCGCTTGACGAGGAAGACCTCTTCGAGGGCCTGCAGATATCGCCCAATCGTCGGCCGGCTCAGGCTGAGGGCGGATTCCAGCGATCCGGTCGGGATGGTGGTCCCCGCCCGGCTGGCGAGAAGCCGGACCAGTTGACGCAGCTCACCCTTGCGCTGGATGTCCGAGAGCTGCCTGACGTCCCGGTCGATGAGCGCTTGGACGTAGGCGTCGAAGAACCGCTCCCGACGTCGCGCCTCGCCGCGCGCGACAGCCTCGGGCAGCCCGCCACGCACGATCCTGGCGGCGTAGTCGGCACGCGGCACGGTGGACTCGTGTCGCAGGTCTGCGCCGAGCGCGAACACTGCATCGACGAAACCGTCCGCCTCGCCGTCAATCTCGCCCTGCGAGAACGGCCACAGCTCGACGGCTTCCATCCTGCCGGGTAGCGCGTCCGGCGCGGCGGTCATTCCGAAGAGACGCGACGAGCCGGTGAGCAGGTAGCGGCCGGGGCGCTGATCCTCGTCCACGGACGCCTTGATGGCGAGGAGGAGCTTGGGGGCGCGCTGGATCTCGTCGATGATCAGCAGATCTGGCGAGTCGACGAAGCCGACGGGATCGGCGAGGGCTGCGGCCCGGTCCTGCGCCCGGTCAAGGTCGCGGCGTTCGGCGAGACGATTTCCCGCCACGACCTTCACGAGCGTGCTCTTGCCGGCCTGGCGCGCACCGCTGATCAGCACAACCCGGGTGTCGGCCAGCGCGGCGTCAACCTGCGCCGCGATCCGCCGGGGGACGAGATCACGTGTGGGCACGATGAGAGCCTAGCCGCTCGTTCGATATGCGAGCCTCAGGCTTTCGTTTTGCGAGCGCCTCGCTTTCGGTTTGCGAGCTTCTCACTTTCGGTTTGCGACGCGCCGGTGTGCCGTTTCGGCTGTCCGGCGTTCGATGGGCGTCGGCTGGATCCCGCCCCGGCGCCCTCGTGGGAGCGGCCGCTCCGAGCGACGAAGGGCGGGCCGGGTCAGCCTGACCCGGCCCGCCGCTGGGCGTCGTTACCCGCCTACGAGTCGCCGCCGGTCTCGCCGACCGGGGCGGCGGCCACGTCGTCGATCGCGTACTTCTTGGCCGCCTCGACCGGCACCGCCAGCGGCACCTCGCCGCGCCGGGCGAGCTGGCGAAGCGTGGCCACCGTGATGGACTCGGCGTCCACGTGGAAGTGCCGGCGCAGCGCGTGCCGGGTGTCGGACAGCCCGAAGCCGTCGGTGCCCAGCGACGTGTAGTCGCCCGGGATCCACCGCGAGATCAGATCCGGTACCGCCCGCATCCAGTCGCTCACCGCCACGAACGGGCCCTGCGCGCCGGCGAGCTTCGCCGCCACGTACGGCACCCGGGGCTCGCTGCCGGGGTGGAGCAGGTTGTACTCCTCGGCGCGGACCGCGTCGCGGCGCAGCTCCGTCCACGAGGTCACCGACCAGACGTCGGCGCCCACCCCCCAGTCCTGGGCCAGGAGCTGCTGCGCCTTCAGTGCCCACTGCATGCCCGTCCCGGACGCCAGGATCTGCGCCCGCGGCACCGCGCTGCCGTCCGGCGCCGAGATCGACGGCGCCGGCGCGTAGCGGTACACGCCCCGCAGCAGGCCGTCGGTGTCCAGCTCGTCGGGCTGCGCTGGCTGCAGGATCGGCTCGTTGTAGATCGTCAGGTAGTAGAAGATCGGTTCCTGCTGCTCGCCGTACATGCGGTGCAGGCCGTTCTCGACGATGTGGGCGATCTCGAACGCGAACGCCGGGTCGTACGCCACCACGGCCGGGTTGGTGGCCGCCAGCAGGTGGGAGTGGCCGTCCTCGTGCTGGAGTCCCTCGCCGTTCAGCGTGGTGCGGCCGGCCGTCGCGCCGAGGACGAAGCCGCGGGCCATCTGGTCCGCCGCGGCCCAGAACGCGTCGCCGGTGCGCTGGAAGCCGAACATCGAGTAGAAGATGTACAGCGGGATCATCGGTTCGCCGTGGGTGGCGTACGCGGTGCCGGCGGCGGTGAAGGACGCCACCGAGCCGGCCTCGTTGATGCCCTCGTGCAGGATCTGCCCGGAGGTGGACTCCTTGTAGGACAGGAAGAGTTCCCGGTCCACCGAGGTGTAATTCTGACCGTGCGGCGAGTAGATCTTCCGGGTGGGGAAGAGCGAGTCCATGCCGAACGTGCGGGCCTCGTCCGGGATGATCGGCACCCAGCGCTTGCCGAACTCCTTGTCCTTCATCACGTCCTTGAGCAGCCGGACGAAGGCCATCGTGGTGGCGATCTTCTGCTTGCCGGAGCCCTTCTTGACGTCGCCGAAGGTGGCGCTGTCGGGGATGGCCAGCGGGATGACCGTGGTCCGCCGCGCGGGGACGAAGCCGCCGAGCGCCTCCCGCCGCTCCCGCAGGTAGTGCATCTCGTCCGAGTCCTCCGCCGGCCGCAGGTACGGCGGCAGGTAGGGGTTGGACTCCAGCGCCTCGTCGGTGACGTCCAGGTGCAGCCTGTCCCGGAAGGACTTCAGGTCCTCCAGGGTCAGCTTCTTCATCTGGTGGGTGGCGTTGCGGCCCTCGAAGTGGGAGCCGAGCGTCCAGCCCTTGATGGTCTTCGCCAAAATCACCGTCGGCTGGCCGGTGTGCTCCGTCGCCGCCTTGTACGCGGCGTACAGCTTGCGATAGTCGTGGCCACCGCGCTTGAGGCCCCAGATTTCCTCGTCGGTCATGGCCTCGACCATCTTGCGGGTACGCGGGTCGCGGCCGAAGAAGTGCTCCCGCACGTACGCGCCCGACTCGGCCTTGTACGTCTGGTAGTCACCGTCCGGGGTGATGTTCATGAGGTTGACCAGCGCGCCGTCGGTGTCCGCGGCGAGCAGCCGGTCCCACTCCCGGCCCCAGACGACCTTGATCACGTTCCAGCCGGCGCCCCGGAAGAACGACTCCAGCTCCTGGATCACCTTGCCGTTGCCGCGGACCGGCCCGTCCAGCCGCTGCAGGTTGCAGTTGATCACGAAGGTCAGGTTGTCGAGCTCCTCGCGGGCGGCCAGGCCGATCGCGCCCAGCGACTCCGGCTCGTCCATCTCGCCGTCGCCGAGGAACGCCCATACGTGCTGGTCGGACGTGTCCTTGATGCCGCGGTGGTGCATGTACCGGTTGAACCGGGCCTGGTAGATCGCGTTGATCGGACCGAGCCCCATCGACACGGTCGGGAATTCCCAGAAGTCGGGCATCAGCCGCGGGTGCGGGTACGACGGCAGCCCGCCGCCGGGGTGCGACAGCTCCTGCCGGAACCCGTCCAGCCGCTCCTCGCTCAGGCGGCCCTCCAGGAAGGCCCGGGCGTACATGCCCGGGGAGGCGTGACCCTGGAAGAAGACCTGGTCACCGCCGCCGGCGTGCTCCTTGCCGCGGAAGAAGTGGTTGAAGCCGACCTCGTAGAGCGCGGCGGAGGACGCGTAGGTGGAGATGTGCCCGCCGACGCCGATGTCCGGCCGCTGCGCCCGGTGCACCAGCATCGCCGCGTTCCACCGGACGTACCGCCGGATCTGCCGCTCCACCTGCTCGTCGCCGGGGAACCACGGCTCCCGTTCCGGCGGAATCGTGTTGATGTAGTCGGTGGTGGTCAGCGGCGGCACACCCACCTGGCGCTCGCGCGCCCGCTCCAGCAGGCGCAGCATCACGTAACGGGCGCGCTTGGCCCCGTTGGCGTCGATGACCCCGTCGAGCGACTCGATCCACTCGCCCGTCTCTTCGGGATCGATGTCCGGAAGCTGGCTCGGCAGGCCGTCACTGATCACCGGGCGCTTGCGTTCCGTGGCCACAGGCGTTTCCTCGCGTCTAGGCAATGTCGGGAGTAAGAGGTCGGGATTGGTAACTGCATCGTCTTCATCCCATCCTGCCCCTTCGGCTGACCCTCGTCACGCCTTCCCGCCGCCAACTGTCGCCCTCGCCACAGAAACCGGCCGGTAACCATGGGTGGTGGGCCTGAACTACCGTGCGGGCCATGACCGTCCTGCGCCGCCTGCTGGGCCTCGCCCTCGTGCTCGGGGCACTGTTCCTGCTCGCCCGGCACGGCGTCGGCGCGTACGCCGCCGCCACCGGCGACCCCGTCCCGGCCACCGTGCGCGGGGACTGCGTGCCCGTGGAGCTGGCCGGCGTCCGCGTGCAGAGCTACTGCCAGGGTGCGTGGCTGCCGGTGGGCGGCCCCGCCGACACCGGCAGGGTGTACGGCACCGACGCCGGCCAGGTCGGGCGGCAGGTCGAGGTGGTGCCCGTCGCTGGCTACGCGGTCGCGGTGCCGGCCGGGGGCGACCGGACGCGGGGGTACGCGTCCGGCGCGCTGCTGCTCCTCGGCCTCGTCCTGCTGAGACCGCGCCGGCGCCGGCGGGTGCCGCGGCGCCGTCCCGTCAAGGTCAGCTGGCGGTCGACCGGCGACTCCGATGACGGCGGCGATTCTGACGACGGGGGCTGGCACAGCGACGACTCGGGGCACGGCGGCTGGGACTCCGGCGGCGGCTCCGGCGACTCGGGAGGCGGCGGCGACGGTGGCGGCGGTGGCGGGGACTGACCGGCGCGCCGGTCCGGCGCCGCGCGCACCGGCCGGGACGGCTGCGGCAGACTGCCCGTCATGCGCAGTGCAGTGATCACCGGACG
>DASQDS010000521.1:0-7596 GCA_035634075.1 Pilimelia sp.
GGCCCGGGGCGCTCGCGGACTGGCCGCCGGCGGTTCGCCGACAGACCCGGTGGAGGCGGAGCGGTACTGCGCCGTGCCCCGCAACGATCCCCGCAACCAGGCGATGCAACCCAAGCCGCGCCAGGTGGAGTGGGCCGTGGACCAGGCGATCACCGACTCCCTGCGCGTCACCCGCGAGGCGAACTGGAAGAACCTCGGTATGCCGGCGTACAGCCCGCAGGGGTTGTTCCCCTCGATCCCGCTGCTCGGCGGCGGCCGCGTGCCCGCGCAGGTGATGCTCGGCATCATCGCCCAGGAGTCCAACATGTGGCAGGCGCCCGGCTTCGTGCTGCCCGGCGCCACGGGCAACCCGCTGATCGGCAACTACTACGGCCGCGACATCTACAACAGCGACCCCGCCGACGACTGGGACATCAACTGGGCGGACGCCGACTGTGGCTACGGCGTCGCCCAGGTCACCGACGGGATGCGGCTGGCGGGCCGGGAGAAGCCCAACGAGCGGGCGCACGAGTACCAGACGCAGCGGGCGGTGGCGTTGGACTTCGCCACCAACGTCGCGGCCGGCGTCCGCATCCTGCAGGACAAGTGGAACCAGGTCCGCACCGCCAACATGCTGGTCAACAACGGCAGCGCGGCGAAGTTGGAGAACTGGTTCTTCGCCGTCTGGGCGTACAACTCCGGCTTCCACCCCGACCGCGGCGACGGCAAGCCGTGGGGGGTCGGCTGGCTGAACAACCCCATCAACCCGCGATTCGACCCGCAACGATCGGCCTTTCTGGACAACAACTCGTACGACGACGCCCGCACCCCGCAGAAGTGGCCCTACCCGGAGAAGGTGCTGGGCTGGGCTGGTCACCCGGTCGAGATCAACGAGTCACCGACCACGCTCGTCGCCGGGTTCCGCCCGGCGTGGTGGATCAGCGACGCGGAGCGGCGGCGCGTCAAGCCGCCCATCGACCTGTTCTGCGACCAGACGAACCGCTGCGACCCCACCGCGTCGGTGCAGGCCGACGACCCCGAGGTCGCCGGTGAGCCGCCGGGCCCGTGCCTGAACAAGAACGACAGCGGCCGGTACGACCTGCGGTGCTGGTACAACCAGTCGGTCCAGTGGAAGGGCGGCCCAGGCACCAGTTGCAACGCCTGCGGCAATGAGGTGCTGCGCTTCGACCCCGGCTTCCCCTACGAGCCGGACGGGGCGAGCTACCCACCCAACTGCGGCCCCGGCGGCCTGCCGGGCACCGGGGCGTTGATCATCGACGACGTGCCGGACGACGTGCCGTCGGTGCGGGCGGGCTGTCCGCGGTCATGGCGCAACGCGGGCACCTTCGCCTTCGGGTTCCCGGCCGACCAGCACGGCAACTATCCGGCCAAGGTGGACCTGCACCAGATCGGGGGCGGGTTCGGCGGGCACTTCTCCTTCGGCCGCACCCGTCATGTCGGCGCCGACGACGGCAAGCTGCGCATCGCCGGAACGTGGCGGCTGGCCGAGCCGGCCAGCGGCTGGCACCGCGTCCGGGTGGCCATCCCGGACCATCGCGCCTGGACCCAGCAGGCCGACTACGTGCTGGACCTGGGGGACGGGCGGACCCGGCACCGCGTCATCAGTCAGGCGTGGAACCGCAACACGTGGGTTGACCTGGGCGTTTTCAACCTGGCCGGCCGCGCCGGCATCACGCTCGCCACCGAAACCATGGACGGCACCGGCGAGGACAGCATCGCCTGGGACGCGGTGGCGTTCATTCCGACCACCGCGCCGACCGTGCAGTACGTGGCGATGGGCGACTCGTACGCCAGCGGGGAGGGCGTGGAGCCGTACGTGCCCACCAGCGACCACAAGCGGGACAACGGCACCAGGAACGCCTGCCACCGCTCCTACCACGCGTACCCGCAGCACCTCACCCGGCCGGGCGCCGCCACGCCCATCGCCCAGGAGGCGGCCGCCGGCCGGGCGTCGTTCGGCTTCATCGCCTGCTCCGGCGCCCTCACCACCAGCGTGACCAGGGATGCGGTCAACCGTCCGGCCAGCACCACCGACATCGGTCGGCACACCGACTGGGCGGTCGTCGACTACCGGCACGGCGAGCTGCCACAGGCTGACCAGGGCTGGCTGGACGAGGAGACGACCCTGGTCACGCTCTCGATCGGTGGCAACGACGCCAGGTTCACCGACGTCCTGCACGGCTGCATCGTGGTCAACCCGGCCGAAGGCTGCTACGCCGACGGCCACCGGCTCACCCGGCGCAGCGGCGTGGTCGACCCGGTGGCCCTCCGGCATTTCGAGACGGCGGTCATCCTCAACCACCTACCGGCGAAGTTGACCGCGACGTACCGCGCGATCCACGCCAAGGCACCCAACGCCACAATCGTGGTGACCGGTTATCCGCAGCTGTTCCCGGACCGACCCCTCCAGACCTGCCAGGGCGTCACCGTGACCACCCAGCGCTTCCTGAACAACCTCAGCGGCATGCTCACCGCCACCACCGCCAAGGCGGTCGCCGCGGTGCACGCGGAGGGCGTCGACATCGTCTTCGCCGACCCGAACATCGCATGGCGTACCGGGGTGGGTGACTCGTCGCGCTGGGCGTGCCCCACGGGGTCGGCTGGGTCGTGGACCAACCTCCTGATCAACTGGTCGGAGACCGGCAGCGGCCGGGACGTGCCGGGCGCCGGCAGCTTCCATCCGAAGCAGGAGGGGCAACTGGCCCTCGCCACGATGGCCGGCCTGGGTCTGCGCGCCCCCACCGCCGTGGGCGCGGTCGCCGACCGGATCCGGGACGGGGCGGCCCGCCTCGGCGTCACCATCACCCCCGCCGCGGCCCAGGACGCGGCCCGGGCGTGCCTGGACCGCAGCCGCATCGGCGGCGTTGTCGGCGACCCCTGCGCGAACCAGCCCATCTTCTTCCCCTCGGCCACCGACGCCGGCGGCGCCGCCCGCAACGACGCCGAGGCCATGGACGCCAACCCGCCATGGGTCCTGCTCCGCTACGCCAGAAACACCGAGATGGAGAAGCTGCTCGACCGGGGCTGGATGGACAAGGAGCCGGCGAGGAGCCAGCAGACCGCCTGCCCGAAACCGCGGCCGACCAACATGCAGTGCGACGAGTACCCGTACTACTCCAGTGACCTGGCCGGCGCGTGGGACGAGTTCCTCGGCGAGAACTCACCGGTCAGCACGAAGCTCAAGCTCATCCCCCGGGGCGAGAACACGGCGGAGGGCAGCCGGCTACCGCACTTCTACTCGCGGTGCGGCCTGCAGTCCGCCACCTACGACGCCACCACGAAGGTCCAGACGGGCGTCGGCGACCGCTACCTCACCGTCCCACTGCTCCACGGCGGTGCGCCGGGCACCTTCTACATCTGCCCGCCGCCGTCCTGACCCAACTCAGCGACCTCCGACTCAGCAGCTCCGACTCAGCAGCTCCGACTCAGCGACCGTCGGCCGTCCGGCCGTTTCACCGAAGGAGAGAACCATGTGGCGAGGACCAAGGCGGCTGCTCACGGCCGCGGTGACACTGGCGGTGGGGGTGATCGCCACGCTCGCGGTGCCGGGCAGCCCGGCGGCGGCGGACGGCGGTGGGCCAGTGACCTGCCACATCGTGTGCGACGGGCAGGATCCGAACACCGCGGGTTACGAGGATTCCAGCGGCGTGTTCCGGCGGTGCACCGACGCCCGGACCATCTACTCGGTGGACCTCGGGTCCGCCGGCAACGCCGAGCTGCGCTACAGCGGGCGGTGCCGGATGGCCTGGGCGCGCGGCGTCGGGACGATCCGGGTGGAGGGCTTCTGGGCCAACGGAGCCTGGCGGGACAAGTACTACCCGGCGTGGGGCTGCTGCCCGGCCATCGGCATCACCCCGGCGCTCAACGACGCCAACCTGCTGGCCCGGGCCTGTGTCTACGACTACGGTCTGGCGGCCTGGCAGTGCGGCCGTAAGTACTGACCGGTCGGCCTGGCCGGCGTCGCGCCTCGCCCGACGCCGGCCGGCGCCCGGATCGGACCTGTCGCAGCGGCAGGGGACGGGCTGCCATCAAACTCTCCCAGGTCGTTTCGCCCGCCGGGCAGAATGGTTCAGTGTCGCGGGATGCCCAGGGTGTTGAGCAGGTCCTCGTGGAGTTGGAACCACACGTTGTGGTACGACTCCAGGCTGTCCGTCACGTAGTCCCCGTCGCCGGCCCGGGCGCGCGCCAGAGCGTCGGTCAGCCGCACCCGGTACCGCCCGAAGCGGCCCACCGCCGCGGCCAGGTCGGCGCACACGACGGCGGCGCGCTCGTCGAAGCCGGCGAGCTGGTCCAGGACGCGGGCGTCGTAGGCGCGGTCGGTGTGGTCGTTCGGCGCCGCGACGCCGTCGACCGGACGGATCTGCCACGCCGTGCACAGATCGAGCAGCTCCGGGTTCAGGAGCAGGAAGCCGTCGTACGCCTCGGCCACCGCCGATCGGGCCCCGGCCGCGTCGAGCTCGTCGGCGATCCGCTCGGCGTCCGCGGCGCGGCCGGCCCCGGTGAGGCCCCACCCGCCGAAATCGCCGGGAACGCGGGTGACCAGGCCCGCCACCGCCAGGTCGATCAGCTCCGACTCCACGTCCGGCTCGGCGAGCCCGGTCACCGCCGACACGCGGGCCAGGCTGGTGAAGCCGATGCAGCGAAGGGCGTGCAACACCAACAGGTCGGTGCTCGTCGAACTCGGCACGTCGACAGGCTACCCGGATGACGTGGGTCCACCCGCTCACGGCCGCGGTCGAGGAGCCCGCCGGCGTCCTCGGCGGGAAGGCGTACGGCCTCGTCGTGCTGCGCCGCCTCGGCCTGCCAGTCCCCCCGGGCTTCATCATCGGCACCGGGGCCTGCCGGGCGTTTCTGCGTGCCGGGCGGTTCCCCACCGGCCTCGACGGCGACCTGCGGGCTGCCGTACACCAATTGGAAGCCGCCACGCGACGGCGCCTCGGCGATCCGGCGCGGCCGTTGGTGGTGTCGGTCCGCTCCGGCGCCAGCGTGTCGATGCCCGGCATGATGAGCACTATCCTCAACGTGGGCCTCACCACCGCCACCACGGCCGGGTTGGCGGCCGAGACGGGCGACCGGCGGTTCGCGTTCGACTCGCGCCTGCGGTTCCTGGCCGGCTTCGCGCCGGTGGTCCACGGGGTGGCCCCGGAGCGGCTGGCAGCCGTTGTGCGTCAGGCGGCCGAACACCGCGCCGGATGCGACGAGGCGGGCCTCGCCGATTCGATCGACGGCGTCGAGGCCCTCGTCCGCGCCCGGGCCGGCGGATCCGTCCCGGACAACGCGATGCGGCAGCTCGAACTGGCCGTCGAGGCCGTGTTCGCGTCCTGGGACACGCCGCGCGCCCGCACCTACCGCCGGCTCCACGACATCCCGGACGACCTCGGCACCGCCGTGACCGTGCAGGCGATGGTGTACGGGAACCGCGACGACCGCAGCGGCAGCGGAGTCGCGTTCAGCCGCGACCCCAACACCGGGGAGCGGGTGCCGTTCGGTGAGGTGTTGTTCGGTTGCCAGGGCGACGACGTCGTCGCCGGGCGGTCCCGCACGCGGCCGCTGGCCGACCTGGCCGCCCGGGCACCCGGCGGGTGGACCGCACTCCGGGCGGCCCTGGCCCGGGTCGAGGGACACTTCCGCGACGCCTGCTCCGTGGAGTTCACCGTCGAGGCCGGCGCGCTGTGGCTCCTGCAGGTGCGGCCGGGTGGCCTGGTCGGGCGCGCCGCCGTGCGCGTCGCCGTCGACCTGGCCGACGAGGGCGTCATCGACCGCCGGGAGGCGCTGCGCCGGGTCTCACCGCGGCACCTGGAGAACGTGCGTACGCCCCGGATCGCAGCCGCGCCGCCGGCGGACGTCCTCACCCGGGGGCTGGGCGCCTGTCCGGGCGTCGCCGTCGGCGCGGTGGCCACCACCGCCGACAAGGCGGCCAGGATGGCCGTCAGCGGACCCGTCATCCTGGTACGCCCGGAGACCTCCCCGCTGGACATGCGCGGCCTGGCCGCCGCCGCGGGGGTCGTCACGGCCCGCGGCGGCCCGGCCAGCCACGCCGCGGTCGTCGCGCGCACGCTGGGTAAGCCCGCCGTCGTGGGTGCCGCGGACCTCGCTGTCGACGCCGTCGCGGGGCGGGTCCATGCCGGCGGCCGCACGATCGGCGACGGCACGCTTGTCACCATCGACGGGACAAGCGGGGAGGTCGTCGTCGGCAACCCCCGCATCGTGCCCGGCGGGGACGACCCGCACCTGCGCCGCCTGCTCGGCTGGGCCGACGACATCACGGGCGAGACCTCCGCCCGCTCCGAGGTCGACCGGCTCACGGCCGCCCGGGCCGTCCTCTGACCGACCGGCGCCATCGCGGAACCCGACCTCAGCGCCCGGTGCCGTTGAGGTAGGCCAGGACGGCGAACACGCGGCTCGCTGGAGCGCCAGCGCCAGCTCCAGCAGCAGCGCGCCGCCGACAGGCTGATCGTCAACGCGCTGTGCGGTGCACCGTAAGTAGATCGTAAGTGCCGCTCCGCATAGTCGGACCCGTCAACAGGCAGCGAGCCAAGCGAGCAGGGAGACGGGCACATGGAGCTCAGCGTTCACACTTTTGTCAGCCTCGACGGCGTGATGCAGGGTCCGGGCGGGGTGGACGAGGACCGCAGCAACGGCTTCGAGCGGGGCGGCTGGCTGGTGCCGCACAGCATGGACGGCCAGCTCGACCCGGTGGACGGCTGGTTCCAGCGCGCCGACGCGATCCTGCTGGGGCGCACCACGTTCGACATGATGCGGATGTACTGGTCGCAGGTCACCGAAACCGACAATGCGGTGGCCGCCGCGCTCAACACCGGCAAGAAGTACGTCGTGAGCAACACCCTCGCTGACGCCGACGCGGCGTGGGGTGACACCACGGTCCTGCGCGGTGACGTCGTGGAGCAGGTGCGCCGGCTCAAGGAGCAGCCCGGCCGCGAGCTTCAGGTGCACGGCAGTTGGCAGCTAATCCGCACGCTGCACGACGCCGGCCTGGTGGACACGTACCGGCTCCTGCAAGTCCCCGTTGTCGTCGGCGCCGGCAAGCGCCTGTTCGCCGACGGCGCCACGCCGGCGACGTACCGGATCACCGACTCGCAGGTCGTGGGCGGCGGCGCCGGCGCGGTGGCGCTGACGCTGCGGCAGACCGAGGCCGGCACGGAGGGCGCCCGCGGGTTCGCGGTCCGCGACGGCAAGGAAGTGGTCGTCTGAGCGTCGTCGGGCCGGGGCCTTCTGACGGGGTCCCGGCCGCGATGCCGTTCACCCCGCGGACGGAAGCACTCCCGAGTTGGGCCGCGGCTCCACCGGAACCGCCGGCCGGCGGAATGGCCGGACCCGCCGCACGCCGTGGGCGACGCCGACGCCGGCCGCCGTAGGGCCCAGCACGGCGGCCGCGCCGATCAGGCACGCCACTACGGTGTCGGTCCGAGGCGCGTCGGTGGCGACTGCGACGACAGCCACGTACATCGTGGCCAGCGTCGCGGCCAGGGCGAACGCGACGAGCAGCTCCGCCGGCAGTCGGCCGCCCCTGGCGGCTGCCTCGCCGACGACGGTGGCCGGCAGGAACAGCAGCGGCACGAGGGCGATGCCGAGGCC
>DASQDS010000522.1:0-2268 GCA_035634075.1 Pilimelia sp.
GGGCGGCGCTGACCTCGGTGCCGGGGCTGCGGGCCGCGGCCTGCGCCGCCGCGGGCAGCGAGGTGACGCCCTCGCCGGGCACGAGCTGCGGCTGGCGCTCCTCCCGGGCGCCCAGCGCGGTGAGCGAGGTGGGCAGCAGCGCGACTGCCGCCGCCGCGTACCCCTCCGCGGAGGGGTGGACGTGGTCCCAGCTGAACATCCGTTGCGGGTCGGCGGCGAACCGCGGGCCGAGCATGTCGCCGAGGGAGACCGTCCAGCCGCCGGCCTCGACCACCGCGACGGTCTGCGCGGCGGCGAGCTGGCGGCTCCACCGGCGGGTCAGCCACCGCAGCGGTGGCTTGATCGGTTGGATGGTGCCAAGATCCGGGCAGGTGCCGACGACGACCTGCGCGCCGGCGGACCGCAGCCCGCGGACCGCGTCGACGAGGTGCCGGACGGCCTCGTCGCGCCGGGAGCGCTGGGTCACGTCGTTGCCGCCGACGAGGATGAGCGCCAGGTCCGGCAGGACCTCCGCGGCGGCCTCCACCTGCGGTGCCAGCCGGGCGGAGGTGGCGCCCACGACCGCGAACAGGTACAGCCGCACCGGCCGACGCAGCCGCCGGGACAGCCCGGTGGCGAGCAGCGCCCCCGGGGTCTCGCGGGTGCGGTGCACCCCGTAGCCGGCGGCCGACGAGTCGCCCAGGAGCGCGAGGGTCAGGGGCGGGCCGGGACACCTGGCCCCGTACACCCCCTCGCAACGCGGCGGCGGTGCCTGCGCCAGCGGGATGAGCTGGCGTGCCCGGCGGGCCTGACCCACCAGGACGCCGTACGCGAGCAGGGTGGCCGCGGTGGCGACGCCGCTGCAGTACGCCATCGCGCGCGCCGCCCGCTGAGCGCTCTCCCGGTGCGGGCCCGGCCGCACGGCCGCCTCCGCGACGTTGGCCAGTGCCGTCCCGGCGCCGTCGAGGACTGCCGTTCGGGCGACGTTGACCAGCGCCGCCCGGGCGACGTTGGCCAACGTCGTCCCGGCGGTGCCCTTCAACGCCGTCCCGGCGGTACTCATCAGCGCCCCCCGCTGCCGTGCACATGTACGTGCCGGGTTCCGAGGCTATCGCGATCGCGCACTCAACTGGTGCGGCCATGCGGTCAGTCCTCGGACAGCCGGCCTGGAACGGCCCCCCGGTGGGTACAGAACTGGTATGCCCGGGGTCGATGTCCAGCCGGACGGACGTCGAGCGGTGGACACGATCGCGCACCATGGGCGTACGAGGGCGGAGGGCGACATGGGAAAGAGCATGCGGCGGACGGCCGCGTTCACGGCGTTGTGGCGGGCGCTGACCGCGGGAGCGCGCGGCGGCCCGTCGCTGAGCGCGCGGCTCGCGGCGCTGCCCCGCATGATCAAGGCGACGACGGCGGGCGAGTACGACGGCGGGCTGCGGCTCGCGCTGATGGCGGCGGCGACGGTGTACGTGGTCTCGCCTGTCGATGTGGTCCCCGAGGCGTTCCTGCTGCTGTTCGGCCTCGTGGACGACGCGCTGATGGTGACCTGGCTGGCCGGCACGGTGCTGGACGAGACGGGCCGCTTCCTGGAGTGGGAGGCCCGCCGGGACGCCGTCATCCCCGGTCACGTGGCCCGCTGACCTTGGCGGACACCGACCGGACGTAGTCTGGCAGCGTGCGCTATTACGACAACGTCGTCGAGCTGATCGGCAACACGCCCCTGGTGCGCCTGCGCCACGTCGCGGCGGGCCTGCCGGCCACCGTGCTGGCGAAGGTGGAGTACTTCAACCCCGGCGGTTCCGTGAAGGACCGGATCGCCGTGCGGATGGTCGAGGAGGCCGAGAAGGCGGGTCTCCTCGGCGCGGGCGGCACGATCGTGGAGCCGACCAGCGGCAACACGGGGGTCGGGCTGGCGCTGGTTGCGCAGCTGCGGGGGTACCGCTGCGTGTTCGTCTGCCCGGACAAGGTCAGTCAGGACAAGCAGGACGTCATGCGGGCGTACGGCGCCGAGGTGGTCGTCTGCCCGACGGCGGTGGCGCCGGAGGACCCGCGGTCCTACTACAACGTCTCCGACCGGCTGGCCCGGGAGATTCCCGGGGCGTGGAAGCCGGACCAGTACGCGAACCCGAACAACCCGATCTCGCACTACGAGGCCACCGGGCCGGAGCTGTGGGAGCAGACCGCCGGCCGGATCACCCACTTCGTGGCGGGGGTCGGCACCGGCGGCACCATCTCGGGCGTGGGCCGCTACCTCAAGGAGGTTTCCGGCGGGACGGTCCGGGTGATCGG
>DASQDS010000523.1:0-3406 GCA_035634075.1 Pilimelia sp.
GGCCCCGCCGGCGGCGGCCAGGGCGGCGGCCCCGGCGGGGGCTCCGGCGGCCGGGGCGGCGGCGTGCCAGCGCCGCGCGAGTCCCGACATCCCACCATGCTCCCGCACCGCCGTGCCCCGCCGACCGCGCGGCCCCGCCGACCGGCGCGGCCCCGCCTGCCCGGTCGTCGGTAGGCTGGTCGCATGGTGGACACGGGAGGGCTGCCGGACGCGTCGGCCGCCGCGCTGCCCGGCGGGCGGCCGGGGCGCAGGCGGGGGTGGCGGCGGGCGCTCCTGCTGAGCGGCGTGATCGGGTTCATCGCGCTCTGCGCGATCGGGATGATCACCTTCCTCGGCTACAACCTCGGCATCGAGGCGCTCCTGATCGGGCTGGCCGCCGCCATCCTGCCGGTGCCTGTGCTGGTCGCCTGCTTCCTGTGGCTGGACAGGTACGAGCCGGAGCCGGTCGCGTACCTGATCATCTGCTTCTCCTGGGGCGCGTTCGTCTCCACCGCCGCCTCGCTCGGGGTCAACACGGGTGCGGCCCGGCTGTTCGACTCCTGGGGGCTGCCGGAGTCGTACGTGGCCGTGCTGGTCGCGCCGTTCATCGAGGAGAGCACCAAGGCCCTCGGGCCGCTGCTGCTGCTGTTGCTGCGCCGCCGGGAGTTCTCCGGCATCACCGACGGGATCGTCTACTGCGGCCTGTCCGCGGTCGGCTTCGCGATGGTGGAGAACATTCTCTACCTGGGCGGGTACGGCTACGCGAGCAACTCCGAGTTCGGTCCCGCCTCCGGCGCGCAGGCCGTCATCGCGCTGTTCATCGGGCGCATCCTGCTTACCGGCTTCGCCCACCCGCTGTTCACGGCCATGGCCGGCGTCGGGCTCGGCCTCGCGGCCCGGTCCTCGGACCGGGCGGTGCGGTGGTTCGCCCCGCTGGCCGGGCTCATCCTGGCGATGATGCTGCACGGCGCGTGGAACCTGATGGCCACGCTGACCACGACGACCGGGGAGCAGCTGGTCTTCCTGTACGGCTACTTCGCGGTGATGATGCCGATCTTCCTCGGCATGGTGGGGCTGGCCATCTGGCTGCGCGGCTGGGAGGGCCGGCTGACCGAGCGCACCCTGCCGGTCTACGTCCGCGCCGGCTGGCTGTCGCCGCCGGAGGTGGCCGCGCTCGGCACCCTCGGCCGGCGGCACGCGGCCCGGGTGTGGGCCCGCCGGGTCGCCGGGGACGCCGGGCGCAAGGCCATGCGCGGCTTCCAGTTCTCGGCGATGGAGCTGGCCCTGCTGCGCGACGGGATGCAGCGCGGCCTGGACCGGACCCAGAAGCAGGCCGACCGCAGCCAGGCGGAGGAGCGGCAGTTGCTGGCGGCTCTGGTCCGGTACCGCCAGGTCTTCACGGGGCGCGATCCACAGGCGCCGCCCGCGCACTGGGACGGCGAGCGCTACCTCGTCTCGTTCCCCGACGGAGAGCGCCGGGAGGTGGCCCAGCCGGCGGAGCCGGTCGTCCCCATCCCGATGGTCCTTGTCCCGGCCGCGCCGCCCGGCTACGGCGTGCCGCCGGTCTACGGGCCGCCGCCGGGTTACGGGCCGCCGCCGGGCTACGGGCCGCCGCCGGGCTACGGCGGGCCGGCCGGCTACAGGTAGAGGCCGGTCGAGTCCGGCTCGACCCGGCGGGCGGCCACGGCGTGCACGTCCCGCTCGCGCAGCAGCACGTACTCGCGGCCCTGAAGCTCCACCTCGGACCTGTCCTCCGGGTCGAAGAGCACCCGGTCGCCGGACACGATCGCGCGCACGTGCGGGCCGACGCCCACGGCGGTGGCCCAGGACAGCCGCCGCCCCACCGACGCGGTCGCCGGGATGACGATGCCCGCCGCGGAGCGGCGCTCGCCCTCGGCGCCGTCCAGCCGGACCAGCACCCGGTCGTGCAGGAGCCGGATGGGCAGGCCGGCGTCGAGATCGGGTTCCGCGGTCACGAGGGGCCACGGTACCCGGCCGCGTCTTCACCCCGGCAGGGTGCCCGACCGTACCGGTGGGTTAGCGCCGACCAGTCTGGGGAAACTGGGGGGAACTCCGGGTGCGCGTCCGCCGCCTGCGGCCGCATCGACCGATACCGTGAGGCCCGAACGTCGGCGGCCGGGGAAAAGGTCAGAAAGGGGTGCTCGTGACCGAGCAGACGGCGTCTGGCAAGCCACGGGGTCCGCTGGGGCGGGTGGGCGGTGGCCTGCGCCGGGCGTACGACGCGGGTCGGGCCTCGGTGCTCGCGGCGCGCAACCGGGAGACGGACGACGACCCGCCGGTCCTGGACGAGGAGACGCCGGCTCCGCCGGCCACCAAGGAGCCCATCCTCACCCACCCGTCCACGGTCAGCCGGGACGACGCCGACGTGCCGCACGCCCTGCGCGTGGCCGCCGCCTGGGCCTGGCGGCTGCTCGTCATCGGGGTGCTGGGGTTTTACGCCATCAAGCTGATCGGCAACGTGCGGCTCGTGGTGATCCCGCTGGCGGTGGCCCTGCTGCTGTCCGCGCTGCTCAGCTCGGCCGTCGGCGCGCTGCGGCGGGTCGGCGCGCCCCGGTCGCTGGCGACGGCCGTGGTGCTGGTGACCGGCCTGGCGGCGGTGGTCGGCACGTTGACCGCGGTGGTCAACGAGTTCATCAAGGGCCTGCCCGCCCTGAGCGAGAACGTCAGCGCGGGCATCCGGCAGATCCAGGAGTGGCTGCGGACCGGGCCGCTGCACCTGTCCGACAAGCAGTTCGACCAGGGCCTGGATTCGGCCGAGGACTGGCTGAACGAGAACACCGGCGCCCTCACCGACGCCACCGTGTCCACGGCCACCACCGTGGTCGAGGTCTTCACCGGGATCGTGCTGGTGCTCTTCACGACGTTCTTCTTCCTGCGCGACGGCCGCCGGATCTGGCGCTTCGTCGTCCGGCTGTTCCCCCGGCGCGCCCGGGCCAAGGTCGCCGACGCGGGCGAGGCGTCGTGGGGCACGCTGGTGGCGTACGTCCGGGCGACGGTCATCGTGGCCTTCATCGACGCCCTCGGCATCGGGCTCGCGCTGGTGGTGCTGGACGTGCCGTTCGCCTTCCCGCTCGCGGCGCTGGTCTTCCTCGGCGCGTTCGTGCCCATCATCGGCGCCACGCTGTCCGGCACTGTCGCGGTGCTGATCGCGCTCGTGGACGACAACGGCGGGGCGGTGAAGGCGCTGCTGGTGCTGCTGGCGGTCATCATCGTGCAGCAGCTGGAGGGGCACGTGCTGCAGCCCTTGATCATGGGCAAGGCGGTGTCCATCCACCCGCTCGCGGTGATCGTGGCGATCGCGTCGGGCGCGGTGCTGGCCGGCATCGTGGGCGCGCTGGTGTCGGTGCCGCTGGTGGCGGTGCTGAACACGGCGGTCCGCCGGCTGGCCGCCGAGGACCCCAAGCCC
>DASQDS010000524.1:0-2998 GCA_035634075.1 Pilimelia sp.
CTCGCGGAGCGACTGGGCGGCGCCCAGCAGGGTAGCGACACGCTTGGCGTCACCGCGCCCGGCATCGACGACGGCGAGGGCGTCGAGGTAGTACGCCAGGTTGGCCAGATCACCGGTCTCCTGGCAGAGTCGGGTACCTTCCCGCAGGTGCTGACCCGCCAGATCGAGGTCGCCGGTGGCGATGGCGGCCCCGGCGAGGTTGTGCAACGCGATGCAGGTGGTGAGCCGATCACCACGCTGCCGGGCGGCGCTCAGCCCGTCGGCGAAGTGCGGCAACGCGCCGACCGGGTCACCGTCGACCATCCGGGCTGTCCCCGACCAGATGCGGGTATGCGTGTACAGCCATTGCCCGTCGCCACCTAGAGCGGCCGCGATCGCACTCGACGCGCGCAGCATGTCCTCAGCGGTGCGGAGATCGCCGGCCTGTAGGGCGGCGATCGCCACCCCGAAACGCGCGGACGCCTCTCCGGCGTGATCGTCGGTACCCTGGGCGAGATCCAGGGCTTCACGCCACCGCCGCCCGGCGCGGTCCATGGCACCCGCACCGGCGGCCATGTTCCCGGTGATGATCAGCACCCGCACCCGTACGGCGTCCGGCAGGTCGTGCTCCAGCACCGCTTCCATCGCCGGGCGGCGTACCTGGAGTTGGCCGCGTAGGTACCAGTACAGCCACAGCGCCCACCCCATCCGGCCGGCGACGTCGGGATGGCCGTTGGCGAGCGCCCACTCGATCGCTGCGATCAGGTTGGCGTTGTCGGACTCGACCCGATGCAGCCATTCGAGCTGATCGGCGTGAGCGAAGTGCGACTCCGCCTGCTCGGCGAATGCCAGGTAGTACGCGGCGTGCCCGTGCCGCACCTTCGCCGCCTCCACACTGCCGGCCAGCAGGGTCCTGGCGTACTGGGCGATCGGCTCCAGCATCGAGTAGCGGGGCTGGTCGTGATCGGGCGTCACCGTCACCAGCGACTGCTCGACAAGGGCTTCGAGCAGCCCCAGCACCTCCACCGACTCAGTCGGTCCGGGCACGGGCGCGGCGGCATCGGTACCCGCGCCGATCACCTCGGCGGCGTCCAGGGTGAACCCCCCGGCGAACACGGCCAGCCGACGGAGGAGCCGCTGCTGACCTTCGGTGAGCAGCCCGTAGCTCCAGTCGATGGTGGCCCGCATGGTGCGTTGCCGGGCTGGCAGGTCACGAGCACCGCCGAGGCTCAGCGCGTCGTCCAGGCGGGCCAGCAGCGCCTCGGGCGGCAGGAACCGCAGCCGGGCGGCGGCCAGTTCCACAGCCAGCGGGATGCCCGCCAACCGGTGGCAGATCGCCGCCAGCGCGCCGGCGTTGCCGTGCGTCACGGCAAATCGGGGCGTCACGGCCACCGCCCTGGCCAGCAGCAAGGCACCGGCAGGGGAGGCGGTGACAGCGGCGGCGTCGGGGTCGTGTGCCGGCGGCAGCCCCAACGGCGGGACGGGAAATTCACACTCGCCGGTCACCCGCAGCGGCGCCCGGCTGGACACCAGAACGCTCAGCCCGGGACAACCGGCGACCAGTCGCGCCACCGCGGGAGCCGCAGCCGGCAGGTGCTCGAAATTGTCGAGCACCAACAGTTGTCGCAGCGTCCGCAGGTGGTCGGCCACCTGCGTCTCGACGTTCGGCCCGGTGGTGGCGCCCAGTCCCACGGCCTGGGCAATGGCGGGCAGGACCAGGCTCGCGTCGGACACCGCGGCCAGCGGCACGAACGTCGTCCCGTCCAGGAACGCGTCAGCGACCGTGTCGGTGACCGCGACGCTGAGGCGGGTCTTGCCGACTCCGCCGGTGCCGGTCAGGGTGACCAGTCGGGCTTCACGTCGGCGGAGCATCGCGGACAGCTCCGCCAGCTCCCGTTCGCGGCCGATCAGCCCGGTGGTCGCCACCGGCAGCGATCGGGCGGCGTACCCGTCGGGCTGCTCGGCGACCGCCCGCGACGTGCCGGGACGTTGACGGCGGGGTACGGCGTCGCGCAGCAGTGCCAGCTCCTGCTCCGAGACTCCGAGCGCGTCGCCCAGCGCCCGGATGGTGTGCGGGTACGGACGCGTGCGGGCGCCGCGTTCCAACGCGCTGACGCCGTGCGCGGTCAGGCCGGCGCGTTCGGCGAGCTCTTCCTGGGTGTAGCCGGCGGCCTCGCGCAGGGCACGCAACCTGCCGCCGAAGGAATGTTGGCCCGCCGCCACCGACGCAGCGCGCTGCCCGTCCATGTCGCCGATTCTAGGGATGACGGCGGTGCCGCCGGTACCCCTTCCCGACCCTGCCGTGCGGGTACGCCAACACTGATGACCCTCTCGCCATGAGCCATGGCGTCAGACGCGGGTCGCACACTTGCCGCACAGTCTCACGTGTGCAGCTGCTGTGCGTTCCGCCGGACGCGACGGCATCGCACGGTGGACGCCATGGAAACTACCCGCCTCGACGCCCGGATCCGGCAGGCCGAACATCGGCTGGCCGCCGCGGCGGGCGTGCTCGTCGAGGAATTCTCCGTGCGCCTGCCCGGCACGGGTGGTGCGGTCCGGGTGCTGGCGGCCGGCGAGGGGCAGCCGTACCTGCTGCTGCACGGCGCCGCCCTGGCGGCGGCCTGGTGGATTCCGCTGATGCCGCACCTGGCAGGTCGGCTGGTGGCCGTGGACCTACCCGGGCACGGCCTCTCGGACGCCCACGATCCGCGGGCCGGCACGCTGCGCGCCGTAGCGGTTGACCTCGTGACCGCGGTCCTGGACATCGAGCGGCTGGAGCAGGCCGTGCTCGTCGGGCACTCGCTTGGCGGCGCGGTCGCGCTGTGGACGGCCCTCGACGCTCCCGGCCGGGTGTCCGGCATCGTGCTGATCGGCGACGCCGGGCCGGCCCTGCCCGGCCACCGGACGGAGCCGCCGGCAGGGCTGCGGTCCCTGGTCGCCGACGGGCTGGTGGCGGTTCAGGGTCCGCCGGACGGGTACGCCGCCGTGCTGGCGCGCTGGCTTCGGGAGCCGGCCCTGC
>DASQDS010000525.1:0-5346 GCA_035634075.1 Pilimelia sp.
GCGCGGACGGCGCCGCGGGCGGCGGCGAGGTCGCGCCGGACGCCGGCCACCACGGCGGTACGGGACCTGGGCACTACAGTGCGGCCGCGTACTGCTGCGCGCGTTCCATGGCGCCGAGCGTGGCGGCCAGGCACTCCTCCAGGTCGCCGGCGGCCTGCGCGAGGGCGGCCTGGGCGGCGGCGACCGACTCGTGCCCGCTGCCCTCGACGGCCGCGGCGAGGCTCTGCTGCGCCTCGCCGAGTTTGGTGTTGGCGGCGAGCACCGCCGCCTGGCCCTCCTGGACGTACTGCATGGCGGCACCGATGGCCGCCTTCACCTCCGCCACGCTGGCCATTTGGCGCCTCCACGCTGTTCCGCGTACCCGGGCGCAGTTTATCCCTAATGTGTAGTCAATCCGTGACTCTATGTGGTGTGTCGGACCAGCGGCCCGCGCCGTCGCTGCCGGCGGCGCCGCCACAGCACCGCGAACCCCAGCGCCAGAGCGACCAGCCCGACCAGCACCAGCACCGGCAGCAGCAGCGCCACGATGGACATCACGACGCTGGTGACGTCCTCCGCCGTGCTGACCACCGGCGCCCCGAGGCCGGCCGTCGACGCGTTGACGACGGGCCGGGTGGCGGTCTTCGCGCCGTGCACCACCAGGGCGATCAGCACCCCGGCCACGATCAGCAGGCCCTGCTGGGAGGTGAAGAACGACCCCGGGTCGGTGACCGTGGCGGTCTGCGACCCGGACCCGGCGCTGAACACCAGGCCGCCGGACGTCGGCCGGACCACCGTCTGGACGATGTCGTTGAGGTGGTCCACGACGGGAACCTTGTCGGCCACGAACTCCACCGCGAGCAGGAGGGCCAGGATCCCCATCACCCAGCCGTTGGCCAGCCACTGCCAGCCGGCCGGCAGGTCCACCAGGTCGGTGAAGCGGGCCAGGCCGCCGAGGGCCAGCAGCGGAATGTATGCATTGAGGCCGGCCGATGCCGCGAGGCCGGTGCCAGTGAGCGCTTCGAGCACGGTTCCAGCATCGCACCGGTGCGCCAGCGGCGCCCGTCGAGCGCTTCGCTACCCTTCCCCGGTGCGGTTGGTCATAGCGCGGTGCTCGGTGGACTACGTCGGACGGCTGTCGGCTCACCTGCCGCCGGCGACCCGGCTACTCATGATCAAGGCCGACGGATCGGTGTCCATCCACGCCGACGACCGCGCCTACAAGCCGCTGAACTGGATGAGCCCGCCCTGCCGGCTGGAGGAGGCCCCGGGCGTCTGGCGGGTGGTCAACAAGGCCGGCGAGGAGCTGCGGATCACGCTGGAGGAGATCCTCCAGGACAGCTCGTACGAGCTGGGCGTCGACCCGGGTCTGGTCAAGGACGGCGTGGAGGCGCACCTGCAGGAGCTGCTCGCGGCCTCGCCGAGCGTGCTGGGCGAGGGCTTCACGCTGGTCCGCCGGGAGTACATGACGGCGATCGGCCCCGTGGACCTGCTCTGCCGGGACGCGGCCGGCGGCACCGTGGCCGTGGAGGTCAAGCGGCGCGGTGACATCGACGGCGTGGAGCAGCTCACCCGCTACCTGGAGCTGCTCGGCCGGGACCCCCTGCTCGCCCCCGTGGCGGGCGTGTTCGCCGCCCAGGAGATCAAGCCGCAGGCCCGGGTGCTCGCCGGAGACCGCGGGATCCGCTGCGTGGTGGTCGACTACGACCGGCTGCGCGGCATCGAGCGGGACGAGTTGACCCTCTTCTGACGCCGGAGGGCCGGCGTGGGCTCAGAAGAGCTTGTGCAGTGCCGCCGCGGCGCTGTCGGGCACCCGGATCAGCAGGTCGCGCTCCAGCACGTCGCGCAGCTCGCCGGCGTCGTCGAGGACCCGCCGCCGAGTCGTGCCGTCCGGCTGGTGGACCGCCAGCTCGCGGCCGAACAGCGCGATCCGGCGGCCGTCGGCGGTCGGCCGGGCGGCGATCAGCCCGGTGACGAAATGCGACCCGGGCCAGGTGGAGAGGTACCAGTTCGCCGGCTCGTCGTCCACCGGGTGGGTCGGGTGCAGGTCGAAGCGGTACGTCGTACGCCACTCGTCGCGCACGAGCGCCTGCTGCCGCCACGTGTCGTCCGGGTCCCGCACCAGCCGGAACAGGCCGTGCGGGGTCTCCTGCGCCACGTCCGGCGTCAGCCGCAGCACGCCGGTCAGCGACATGCCGCCGAAGCCGACGTCGACCAGGAACGGCTCGCCGTCGACGTGCACCCGCAGCACCTTGTGCCCGCGCGCGGTGATCGTGTCCTCCGGGCGTCCCCACAGAACCCGCGCCTGCAGCGAGCCGGTAGCGAAGCCCACCTCGTCGAGAGCGGCCTGGAGCAATCGGTTCTGCTCGAAGCAGTAGCCGCCCCGGCCGCCGGCCACCAACTTGTCCTGGATGGCCGCCAGCTCCAGCCGCACGGGCTGACCGGCGAAGGGGTCGAGGTTCTCGAACGGAATGGTGGTGACGTGCGCGAGCACCAGCGCGCGCAGAGTGGGCAGGTCCGGTCGAACGGGGCCGTCGTGGCCGATCCGGGTCAGGTAGGCGGTGAGATCCAGCACGCGACCCAGTGTGGGACCTGAACCGGCCTTGAGGTCAACCCCGGCACCGATCTCGGGGCGGGGCGTGGGCGGTGGGCGCCTATTGAGCTGAGCGCACAGACGACTCGCGCGGCGCGGGAGCGGGGTCTGGCCGGGCGGGAGCGCGGCCTGAGAGCGGCAACGCTCTCAGCTCAATAGCGCCGCGGCAGCATCCCCGCCGTCGCCGTCGCCCGGGGGCGGTCACCCGCGGCGGCGGCCGTACAACAGCTTGGCCACCCGGACGATGCGCGCGACGTCGCGCGGCGTGCGGTCGAAGGTCGTCGCCGGCAGCAGCGACGGCCCGCGCCGCTGGGTGATCGCCTTGGCCCGGGCGAACTCGCGCAGCCCGTCGTCGCCGTGCGTACGGCCGAAGCCGGAGTCGCCGACCCCGCCGAACGGCAACGAGGACATCCCGACGAACGTGAGCGCCGAGTTGATCGCCGTCATGCCGGAGCGCATTCGCCGCGCCAGGGACACCGCCCGGCGCCGGCCGAAGACGGCGCCGCCCAGCCCGAGCGGCACGGCGTTGGCGCGCCGCAGGGCCTCCTCGGCGTCGGGCACGCGGGCGATCGTGAGGGTGGGGCCGAAGGTCTCCTCCCGCACCGCGACGGCGTCCTCCGGCACGTCGACCAGGATCGTCGGCCGCACGTACGGCGGCCGGACCGCGTCCGGGCCGCCCAGCACCGCCCGCCCGCCCCGCGCCAGCGCGTCGTCGATGTGCCGCCGGATCACGTCGAGCTGGGCGGGCATGGTGATCGGGCCGAGGTCGGCGTCGGGCTGCATGCCGACCGTCAGCCGGCCTGCCCGCTCCGCCACCTTGGCCACGAAGGCGTCGTAGACGTGGTCCACCACGTACACCCGCTCGATGCCGATGCAGGTCTGGCCGGCGTTGGTCAGCCCGCCCCAGACGCACGCCGCCGCGGCCGCGTCCAGGTCCGCGTCGTCGTCCACGATCATGGCGTCCTTGCCGCCGGCCTCGAGCAGCACGGGCGTCAGGGTCTCGGCGCAGGCCGCCATCACCTTCTTGGCGGTGGCGGTGGAGCCGGTGAACGCGATCTTGCCGACGCCGGCGCGGCACAGGGCCGCGCCGGTCTCCCCGAGCCCGTGCACCACCTGCAGCACCGGCTGCTCCGGCACCACCTCGGCGAACGTGTCGACCAGCCACTGGCCCACCGCCGGCGTGTACTCGCTCGGCTTGAAGACCACCGCGTTGCCGGCCGCCAGGGCGTACGCGATCGTGCCGACCGGGGTGAGCACCGGATAGTTCCACGGGCCGATGACGCCGACCACGCCGAGCGGCCGGTACTCCAGGTGTGCCGAGTGCTCCGCCAGCACCGGGCGGCCCCGCACCCGCCGGGGGCCCAGCACCCGGCGGGCGTTGCCGGCCGCCCAGTCCACGTGCTCGATGGCGGAGACGGTCTCCACGATCGCCTCGGCCACCGGCTTGCCGCCCTCGGCCCGGACCAGCGCGCCGGCCTCGGCGAGCCGGTGGGTCAGCAACGCCCGCCAGCGCAGCAGCCGGTCGCGGCGGCCGGCGAAGCCCAGCTCCGCCCACCACGAGGCCGCGCCGGCGGCGCGGGCCACGGCGGCGGCGACGCCCGCCGCGCTGGCCACGGGGAAGCGGCCCACCTCCGCGCCGGTCGCCGGGTTGGTCGAGACGAGGTGCCCGCCGGTCACGAACGGCACACCGGCGGCAGGGCTTGGCGCCGCGGGCTCTGTCATGTGCATGACCTCCGCATCGAGCCTAGCCGTCGGCGGGCCGTGACAGACTCGCGCAAGGACCCGGTCGGCGTGAGGGGTGGGCGTGGCGGAAAGGTTCGGGACCGTAGCGGTGGTGGGCCTGGGCACCATGGGCGCGGGCATCGTCGAGGTGTTCGCCCGCCACGACGTCCGGGTGATCGCCGTCGAGGCTGACGACGTGGCGCTGGCGCGGGGACGCGGCCACCTGACCCGCTCCACCGACCGGGCGGTCGGTCGGGGCCGGCTGGCGCCCGCGGAGCGGGACGCGCTGCTGGCCCGGGTCCGGTTCGCCGTCGGCGTCGGCGCGGCGGCGGCCGCTGACCTGGTGGTGGAGGCGGTGCCGGAGCGGCTGGAGCTGAAGCGGCGGGTGTTCGCCGACCTCGACGCCGCCTGCCGGCCCGGCGCGGTGCTCGCCACGAACACCTCCTCGCTGAGCGTCACCGAGCTCGCGGCGGCCACCGGCCGCCCGGAGCGCGTCGTCGGGCTGCACTTCTTCAACCCCGCCCCGGTCATGCGGCTCGTGGAGGTCATCCGGACGCCCGTGACCGCGGACGACGTCGTGGCGGACGTGACCGCGCTGTGTGCCCGCCTGGACAAGGTCGCGGTGACGGTCGGCGACCGGGCCGGCTTCGTGGCGAACGCGCTGCTGTTCGGCTACCTGAATCGGGCGGTGACGATGCTGGACGAGCGGCACGCCCGCCGCGAGGACATCGACACCGCCATGCGGCTGGGCGCCGGCCTCCCGATGGGGCCGCTGGCGCTGCTCGACCTCATCGGCCTGGACACCGGGCAGGAGATCCTGCACACGATGTACCGGCGCGGCGGGCGGGACCGCCGGCACGCGCCCGCCCCGCTGCTCACCCGGTTGGTCGCCGCGGGCCGGTTGGGCCGCAAGACCGGGCGGGGCTTCTCCCCGTACGCGCGGCCGGGCGGCGGCCAGGTCGAACCCGACGGGCTGACGCCGCCGCCGGCGGGGTCGCCGCCGGCTGGCCCCGGTCCGGTCGGCGTGGTCGGCGCCGGGCCGGCGGGCGCCG
>DASQDS010000526.1:0-2683 GCA_035634075.1 Pilimelia sp.
GTGCGGCGGGCGACCGGCGCGGCGTCCGTCGCGCTCAGCTCGACGACCCCCCGCCCGAGGAGGACCCGCCGGAGTCGCCGCCGGACGAGCCGCCGGAGAAGCCGCCGGACGACCCGCCACCGGAGTCACCGCCGGTGCTTCAACCGGTGCTGCCGCCGGAGCCGGGGTCGCCGGTGGGGCCGTACCCCGAGTCGCCGCGCGGCGGGTCGGTGGGCGAGGGGCTCGGACCGGTCCACGGCTGGTCGCCGCCGGTGCCCGGGGTGCCCGGCGTCGGGTCCGTCCCCGGCTGGTGGGTCGGCTGCTGGTAACCCGCGGCGGCCGGGTAGGCCGGGTACGCGGTGTAGCCGCCCTGGCCGGGCTGGCCCCCGCCGGCCGGCGGCTGCCAGTCGGCCGGCCGCTTCCGGAAGAACTCGTTGGACGGCGGCAGCGCCAGCAGGATCAGCGCCGCGAGCAGGGCCAGCAGGCCGATCACGGACAGCGTGGTGGTCACCGGCTGCGCCCAGGACGGCAGCGCGCCGTTCATGGCGGTTTCGATCTCGGTGTTGGTCGGCATGTTCGGGTCGGTGCTGTTGCCGCCGCCGAAGTTCATCGACCCGCCGGCCTGGCTTGCCACCAGCAGGCCGTTGCAGCAGAGGAAGAGCCCGCCGATCACCCAGGTGGTGATCCGGGAGCCGTTCTTGCCGCGGTTGTTGAAGACCGCCAGCAGGGCGAGCACGAGTGCGATCACCAGGCCGACCACCGAAGCGGCGATGATGAACGCCACGAAGAAGCCGACGATGGAGTCGGCCTCCTGGACACCCTGGAAGACGTCCGTCAACGCGTTCCTGATCTTGCCGACGTAGGCGAGACCCAACACGGTGGAGATCAACTGTAGCGCCGCCACGAAGAACAGCAGGTAGCTGGAGATCGTGACGCTACTCGGCCGGGCGCGACCCGGAGGTGCCGGATTCGCCATGTTTGACACGGTTAACCCCTCTCTATTCTCGCGATCACGGTAGTCCTCGGTGACCACTCCCGCGACCCGCGCGCGCACGCGCGCTGTCAGTAACCCCGCCATTCCGCGCGCGCGTATTCCAGCACGCGTGGCTGGAGCAGGGTCGATGGCGTCACCCGCACGCGGTCGCGGGCGCGGTCACGCGGGAAAACCGTCGCCGCGGCGAGCAGGGGCGCATCCAGGAAGCGCAGCGCCGGGACGGTACGCGCCAGCCGTGGCCGCGGACCGCCGGCCGGACCGGCCGCGGGCCCGGCCGCGCCGCCGGGCCCGGCGAGGAGGAAACCCCAGTCGCCGAACGACGGCACCTCCACGTGGTACGCGGTGGTCCGCAGGCCCGCCTCGCGCATCGACGCCTCCACGCACCAGTACGACCGGGGGGCGAAGTACGGCGAGCCGGCCTGCACGACCACCGCGCCGCCGGCCGCGACCACCGGCCGCAGGAGCGCGTAGAACTCCACCGAGTAGAGCTTGGCGGTCGCCGTCTCGTCCGGGTCGGGCAGGTCGACGATCACCGCGTCGAACCGCTGCGCCGGCGACCGCAGCCAGCCGAACGCGTCGGTGTGCACCAGCCGCACCCGGGGGTCGCCGAAGGCGCCGCCGTTCAGCGCCCGCACCCGGTCGTCGCGCCGGGCCAGCGCCACCACCGCCGGGTCCAGCTCGACCACGGTGACCGCGCGCACGTCCGGATACCGCAGCGCCTCCCGCAGCGCCAGCCCGTCCCCGCCGCCCAGAATCAGCACCCGTTCCCGGGCCCCGGCGAGCACGGGGTGTACGAGCGCCTCGTGGTAGCGGTACTCGTCGACGGAGCTGAACTGGAGGTCGCCGTTGAGATAGAGGCGGGTGTCGCCGGCCGGCGAGCGGGTGAGCACGATCTCCTGGTAACGGCTGCGTTCCGCGTGCACGACGGGATCCCGGTAGAGCTGCTGGCGGGCCGTCACCTCGAAATCGTGCGCCGTCGCGTAGGCGTACCCGAGCAGCAGCAGGACCGCGACGGAGCCGGCGGTCAGCGCGGCGCGCGACCGCCCGGTCAGCTCCCGGCGGAAGACGGTGAGCACGAGCCCGAGGCCGGCCAGAGCGTTGACCGCGCCCACCACCAACGCGCCCCGCAGCTGGCCGAAGGCGGGCATCAGCAGGAAGGGGAACGCGAGGCCGCCGAGGAGGGCCCCGACGTAGTCCGCGGCGAACAGGTCCGCCACGGCGCTGCCCGCCGCCTGCGCCCTGATCTTCTGGAGCAGCACCATAAGCAGCGGGATCTCCGCGCCGATCAGCAGGCCCAGCACGAACGCGGTGGCCACCAGGGCGGGGGCGTAGAGGTCGAGCCAGGCGAACGCCGCGTACAGGCCGAGCACCGACAGCCCGCCAAGCAGGGCCAGCGCCAGCTCCACCGCCGCGAACGAGACGGCCGCCCGCCCCTGCAGGGGTTTCGCCGCGAGCGCCCCGACGCCCATCGCGAAGACCATCACGCCGAGCACGATGGAGGCCTGGCCGACCGTGTCGCCGATCAGGTAGCTGCCCAGCGCCACGAGCGCCAGCTCGTAGACGAGGCCGCAGGCGGCGCAGACGAACACGGCGAGCAGCACCGCCGCGCGGGCACCCCGCAGACGCCGGTCGCCGGCGGGCGCGGCCGGGACCTCGACTGGCGCGGTCACCGGTCCGGCGCGGCCGGCGGGCGGGGCCCGGCCGGGCCGG
>DASQDS010000527.1:0-4692 GCA_035634075.1 Pilimelia sp.
GGGGAGTGCACCGGCGACCGGCGGACGCCCCCGTGGGCGCGGCCGGCCAGTGGGCGCCAGGAGGCGTCCAGATCGAGGCAGACCCGGAGCGCGGGCCTCGCCGCGGGCGGCACGACCGCATCCACGAGGTCCAACTGCGCCTCGTCGTCCACCATGAGGGTGACGGCCGCGGCCAGGTCGGCGTCCACGGCCAGCGCGGCCAGCGCGGCACGGTCGACGGTCGGATACCCGACCAGCACGTCGTCCGCGACGCCGGTGGCCGCCAGCCAGTTCGCCTCCGCCAGGGTGTACGCCAGCACGCCGCGCCAGCCGGGGGTGGCGAGGACCCGGCGCAGCAGCAGCCGGCAGCGCACCGACTTGCTGGCCACCCGCAGGGGGCGCCCCGCGGCGCGGGCGGCCAGCGCCGCCCCGTTGGCGTCGAAGGCGGCCAGGTCGACGGCCGCGAGCGGCGGGTCGAGCCCGGCGGTCGCCCCGTCCAGGCGGCGGCGGAGCTCGTCGCGTTCGGTAGTCACGCCTTTACGCTAACGGCTTTATCCATGAATGCGAATTCCGCTCATATGGCTGTCCCTCTGGGGGATGACGTCGGCGGTCACCCAGCTCCGGGTTATGTCGGGGCCACGGTGATCTCCGGCGCGGCTAGAGTGAACCCCGAACTCGCCCGCTGAGAGGGCCGGCGTGCGGAGGTGCGGCCATCGAGACCAACGCCAGGAGTACGGGTGCAGCGGCCCCGGCCGGCCAGCCGGTCGACCTGTCGGGGTTCAAGGCGCTGCGGTCCGTCCTGCGCATCCGGCCGTTCCGGCGGCTCTGGATGGTGCTCGGCATCGCCTCCCTCGGCGACTGGCTGGGCCTGCTGGCCACCGCGACGTTCGCCTCCGCCCAGGTCAGCGGCGACGCCGCCAAGGGCCTCGCGTTCGGCTCGGTCATCGCCGTCCGCCTGCTGCCGGCGCTGGTCCTCGGGCCGCTCGCCGGCGTGCTGGCCGACCGGTGGGACCGCCGCTACACCATGGTCGTCTGCGACCTGCTGCGCTTCGTGCTGTTCGCCTCCATCCCCGTCGTCGGCGTGCTGGCCGACACCGGCGCCACGGCCGTGGGCTGGGCGGCGATCGCCACCTTCCTCATCGAGACGCTCACGCTGATCTGGATCCCCGCCAAGGAGGCGGCGGTCCCGAACCTGATCCCGCGCTCCCGCCTGGAGATCTCCAACCAGCTGACGCTCATCACGACGTACGGCCTGACGCCGGTGCTGGCCGCCCTCGGGCTCGCGGCGCTCGACGCGATCATCCGGTCGAGCGCGGTACCGGACCCCCCGGGCTGGGCGTCCGCCGCCAACCTGGCGCTGTACTTCAACTCGCTTTCCCGCCTGGCCACCGCGCTCGTCGTGTTCTACGGGATCAAGGAGATCAGCGGCCGCCGGGACGCCGCCGACCGCACCGAGCAGAGCATCTCGCGGCAGTTCCTCGACGGCTGGCGCTACATCGGCAAGACGCCGCTCGTGCGGGGGCTGGTGCTCGGCATCCTCGGCGCGTTCGCCGGCGGCGGCATCGTCATCGGCACCGCGCAGTTCTTCGCCAAGTCCCTCAACGCCGGCGACGCCGCCTTCTTCCTGCTCTTCGGCACCCTCTTCGTCGGCCTCGGGGTGGGCATCGGCGCGGGGCCGGTGCTGGTCGGCGCGCTGTCGCGGCGGCGGTGGTTCGGCATGAGCATCGTGCTGGCCAGCGGCGCCGTGATCCTGCTCGGCCTGGCGCTGCACCTGGCGATGGCGATCGTCGGTGCCCTGCTGGTCGGCGCCGGCGCCGGCATGGCCTTCCTGTCCGGCACCACCCTGCTCGGCGGCGAGGTCGGCGACGACGTGCGCGGCCGGGTGTTCGCCTTCGTCCAGACGGCGACGCGCGTGGTGCTCATGCTCGCCATCTCGCTGTCCGGTGTACTCGTCGGCCTCGGCGGGTCGCGCCGGGTCTCGCTGGGCGGCGCCGCGGCGTTCTCCTTCTCCTCCACCCGGCTCCTGCTGCTGGTCGCCGGCGCGTTCGGCATCATCACCGGGATCAGCGCCTTCCGGCAGATGGACGACAAGCGCGGCGTGCCCGTCCTCGCCGACCTGTGGGGCTCGATGCGCGGCCGGCCGCTGTCGCCAGCCGAACCGTTCGTCCGGCACGGCCTGTTCGTGGTCTTCGAGGGCGGGGAGGGCGCCGGCAAGTCCACCCAGGTGGACGCCCTGGCCGAGGGCCTGCGCGGGCACGGCTGCGACGTGGTGGTGACCCGCGAACCGGGCGCGACGGAGATCGGCGCCCGCATCCGCAGCCTGCTGCTGAACCCGCCGGCGGGCGGCGGCTCCCCGGCGCCGCGCGCCGAGGCGCTGCTGTACGCCGCCGACCGCGCGCACCACGTCGCCGCCGTCGTCCGGCCGGCGCTCGCCCGCGGCGCGGTGGTGATCAGCGATCGGTACGTGGACTCCTCGCTGGCGTACCAGGGAGCCGGCCGGACGCTGCCCGTCGACGAGGTGTCCTGGCTCTCCGCCTGGGCCACCGGCGGCCTGAAGCCGGACCTGGTGGTCCTGCTGGACGTGGACCCGGCGGTGGGGCTGCGGCGGGTCGCGACCCGCGGCACGGGGGTGGACCGGCTGGAGAGCGAGGCCCTGCCGTTCCACGAGCGGGTCCGGTACGCGTTCCTCGACCTGGCCGCGGCGGACCCGAAGCGGTATCTGGTGCTGGACGCCGCCCAGCCCCAGGACGACATCGCGGAGGCCGTCGCGGATCGCGTGTTCGACCTGCTCCCGGAAGGCGCCGTGGACATCGCCGGCGGCGACGGTCGGGGGGACGGCGGGGCGCCCGACTCCGGGCCGGGACCCGCGTCCGCACCGGGAGGCGTCACGGTGGGCACGAGGAGCGAGCCCAGCGAGCCCCGCGGTAGCGAACGAAAGGTGTCGCGGTGAGCCGTGCCGCCGGTGGGGTGTTCGGGTCGCTGGTCGGGCAGGAGGAGCCGGTCGACACGCTGCGCCGCGCCGCCGCGGCGGCAGCTGAGCTGGTGGCCGCCGGCGAGGGCGGTTCGGGCGCCCGGCACCCGGCCGCCGACGACTCCGGGGCACCTGTCGCCGGCGACGAGCCGGCCCGGGGGGCGATGACCCACGCCTGGATCTTCACCGGCCCGCCGGGTTCCGGCCGCTCCGTGGCCGCCCGGGCCTTCGCCGCGGCGTTGCAGTGCGCCACCGGGACCGGCTGCGGAGAGTGCGCCGGTTGCCACACCACGCTGACCGGCACCCATTCGGACGTGCGGATCGTCGTTCCGGAGGGCCTGTCCATCGGGGTGAACGAGATGCGCACGCTGGTCCTGCGCGCGGCCAGCGCACCGACCGGCGGGCGGTGGCAGGTGCTGCTGGTGGAGGACGCCGACCGGCTCACCGAGGCCGCCGGCAACGCGCTGCTCAAGGCGATCGAGGAGCCGCCGCCGCGAACGGTCTTCCTGCTGTGCGCGCCGTCCACCCACCCCGACGACATCTCCGTCACCATCCGGTCCCGCTGTCGGCTCGTACCCTTGCGCCAGCCGCCGGCCGACGCGGTGGCCGCCGTGCGGTCGGCGCGCGACGGGGTGCCGGCGGACCGGGCGGCCTGGGCCGCGGCGGCCGCGCAGGGCCACGTGGGCCGCGCCCGCCGGCTGGCCCGCGACCCGGAGGCCCGGCAACGCCGCGAGGCGGTCCTGTCGGTGCCCAAGCGGCTGACGGGCATCGGGGCGTGTTTCGACGCCGCCGCCAGGCTCATCGAGGCGGCGGAAGCGGAGGCGGCCGCCGCCGTGGCCGAGTTGGACGCCAAGGAGCGCTCGGGCCTGGAGACGGCGCTCGGGGCGGGCGGCACGGGCCGGGGCGCCGCCGGGGCGTTCCGCGGCGCGGCCGGGCAGGTGAAGGATCTGGAACGCCGGCAGAAGTCCCGGGCCACCCGGGCGCAACGCGACGCCCTCGACCGCGCACTGGGTGACCTCGCCGGCTTCTACCGGGATGTGTTGGCGGTGCAGTTCGGCGCGCCGGTCGCGGCCGTGCATGCCGACGCCGCCCCGACGGCCACCGCCGCGGCGGCGAACTGGCCGGCCGAGAGCACGCTGCGCCGGTTGGCGGCCGTGCTGGCGTGCCGCGACGCCATCGAGGCGAACGTGAAGCCGCGCATCGCCGTGGAAGCGATGATGCTGAGCCTCTGGCGCGGCTGAGCCCGGTCGAGCTGGCCACACCGTCCACAGAGTTGTCCACAGGGGTCGCGCGGGCCGTTCCGCGGCCGGTACGGTCGGCGCCGTAGTGCAGTGCGACCGACACGATGCGTATCTGACACGGTAGTCATCGACGCGATGGTGAGGTGCCTGACGGCATGGCGCGGGAGATCGACGAGGCGTGGGTCGAGGAGGCGGTCGCCCGCTACCGGCGGATCGAGGCGGCGCAGTCCGACTTCGACCGGGCGGTGGACGGCGTCGAGGTCACCGTGCGGTCCGCGGACGACGCCGTCGAGGTGGTGGTCAGCGCGGCCGGCCAGATCCGCGGCGTGACGATCCTGGGCGCGCTGCACGGCCGGACCAACGCGGAGTTGTCGCGGTCGGTCGAGTCGGCGGTGGCGGCGGCCGAGGACGCCGCCCGGTGGGCGCGCGACAAGCTGCACGCGGAGGCCTTCGGGGAGTATCGACCGGTGGGGGGCGACTGACATGCCGGACCTGCACCGC
>DASQDS010000528.1:0-1807 GCA_035634075.1 Pilimelia sp.
CCGGTAGGCCGACGGACCGGCCGCCCGACCGGCCGCCCGACCGCCCCGCGCAGGGCCGGCCGGGTGCCGCGGGCCCGGGGGGGACCGGCAGGATGGCGGGGTGCCAGACGACGACATGCTGCTGCCGCCCGCCGGGGTGGACCAGCTCCGGGAGGCGCTCACCGCCGCCGGTTACACCGCCGCCGGCATCGCCGCGCGGCTGGGCCCCGAGGCCGCCGCGGCGGCCGGGCGCAACGATGTCCGCGCCGCCCTCCGGCTGACCGCGGACCGCGACCCGCTGGGCACCCTGATCCGGCTGTTCGTCTGTCAGCAGACCGAGCCGCCCGCCGCGGTCGCCGCCGCGCTGGCCCCGCTGCCGGTGGCCGCGGCGCTGGCCGCGGGCCTGGTGGAGCGGGACGGCGACGGCCTGCGCCAGGGCATCGACCTGGAACCGTACGGCGACTCCTGGTGGATCGTGGCCGACGTCCCGGCGGCGGCCCGCCCGGGCCGGCCGCTGCCGACCGACCACGTCCTGGGTGTCGGCGGAGCCTCGGCGACACTGGCCGGCGCGACCGTCCGCCGGCCGGTCGGCACGGCGCTGGACCTGGGCACCGGCTGCGGCGTCCAGGCGCTGCACCTGTCCACCCACGCCGGGGCCGTCACGGCGACCGACCTCAGCCCCCGGGCGCTGCGCTTCGCGGCGACGACGGCGGCCCTGAACGGTCAGCGCTGGGAGCTGCTGCGCGGGGACCTCGTCGAGCCGGTCCGGGGCCGGCGGTTCGACCTGGTGGTCAGCAACCCGCCGTTCGTCGTCGGCCCCGGCGACGCCACGCACACGTACCGGGACTCCGGCCGCGCGGGGGACGCGGTGTGCGCGGAGTTGGCCGCGGCCGCCGCGGGCCTGCTGACCGACGGCGGCACGATGCAGTTCCTGGCCAACTGGGCGCACGTGGCCGGCGAGGACTGGGGCGACCGGGTCGCCGGCTGGGTGGCCGGCACGGGGCTGGACGCCTGGGTGATCCAGCGGGAGGTGGCGGACCCGGCCGGCTACGTCGACCTGTGGCTGGCGGACGCCAGCGAGGGCGCCGACCCGGCGCGGCGGGCGGCGTGGCTGGACTGGTTCGACGCCCACACAGTGGCCGCCGTGGGCTTCGGGTTGGTCACGCTGCGGCGCGCCGGGCACGAGGATCCGGTCGTCCGGGTGGAGGACCTGCGCCAGCGGACCGACCAACCGCTCGGCGACCAGGTCGGGGCGTGGTTCGCCCGGCAGGACTGGCTGCGCGGGCGGGACGCCGAGGCCCTGCTGGCCGCCCGGTACCGGGCGGCGGACGGCCTGCGGCTGCAGCAGGAGGCGACCATGGGCGCCGAGGGCTGGGCGGTCGATCGCCAGGTGCTGGCGCTGACCGACGGCCTGCGCTGGACCGAGGAGGTCGACCCCCTGGTGCTGGCGCTGGTGGGCGGCTGCGACGGCACCGTCGCCCTCGCCGACCAGGTGGCGCTGCTCGCGGTCGCCCACGACGTGCCGGCGGTCGACCTGGCCGAGGTGGCCACCCCGATCGTCGCGCACCTGGTGGAGCGCGGCGTGCTGCTGCCGGCGGCGGGCTGACCGGCATGCGTGCCGTGGTGCAGACGGTGAGCCGCGCCAGCGTGACCGTGGCCGGGGCGGTGGTCGGGGCCGTCGAGGACGGCCTGCTGGTGCTGCTCGGGGTGACCCACACCGACTCGCCGGCGACCGCCGAGGCGATGGCCCGCAAGGTGCTCGAGCTGCGGATCCTCGACGACGAGCGGTCTGCCGCCGACGCCGGGGCGCCGGTGCTGGTGGTCAGCC
>DASQDS010000529.1:0-2761 GCA_035634075.1 Pilimelia sp.
AGCACGCCGTCGTCCACCAGCAGCCGCTCGAAGACCGGACACTGGTGCAGGAAGCGCTGGTACTCGGCATCGGTGCAGAACCCCATGACCCGCTCGACGCCGGCCCGGTTGTACCAGCTGCGGTCGAACAGCACGATCTCCGGCGGCCGGCAACTGCTCGACATAACGCTGGAAGTACCACTGCGACCGTTGGCGTTCCGTGGGCGCTGGCAACGCGGCGATCCGCGCGGTGCGGGGGTTGAGATACTCGGTGACCCGTTTGATGGCGCTGCCCTTGCCGGCGGCGTCGCGACCCTCGAAGATCACCACCAGTCGGGCGCCCTCCACCCGTACCCACTCCTGCAGTTTGACCAGCTCCGCCTGCAGCTCACCCGCCGGGTAGCGGCGTCACGAGATGTCGAGCACGTCGGCGACGGGTCGGCGTGGGGTCGGCCAGCCGGATGGGCCGTAGCCGAGCCGCAGGACCATCTGCGGTGTGCCGGAGCGGCCGAGCGCCAGGCGTAGCTGCTCACGGGCGGCGGGGACCTCGATGGGTTGGGAGATCATGGACACGGCGAGGCCGGCGTCGGTAGCGGTGAGCAGCACCCGTTGCAGCGCCTGCCCGGCGGTGAGCTGGTCGCCCGCGGTGTTGCCGGTGACGCCGAGCACCGCCACCAGGGGCTCTTGCTCGAAGTCGCGGCCGGGTGCCCGCGGCCGGTCGGTGAACGGCCGTTGGGGCAGCACGTCGTAGGGCTCGGGTCGGCTGCTCGCGGCTCCCGCCGGAACTCCATCCGGGGCGGACTCGTCGCGGACCCACTGAGCCATCTCGTCGCGGTAGCCGGGGTCGCGGTGCAGGACCCGACTGGCGGCCCAGGCGAGTTCGGCAACGGCGGCGACGGGTCCGGCGCCGATCATGAGTTCCAGCCAGGCGCCCTCGGCGCGGGCCGCGTCGACCAACCGGGCGCGGATGTCGGCGGGCACCGGTGTGGGGTGGAACGGTGCCCGGTTGCTGTGCCGGCGGGCGACGGCGGCGAACAGCTCCCGTTCGGTCGGGCTGGCCGGCCGGGCGGGTCCGGGCTGCAGGATTGCCATGAGGTTCGGGTCGGTGGGGTCGGGGCGCAGGGTCACCTGCGCGGGTGTGCCGTTGATCGCGTAGGCGAGCCGGAGGTTGAACACCGCCGCGCCGCAGGCGATCCGGGTACCCCAGCCCGTCGAGTCCGCGACCGGCAGGCCGCGCTGCGGGTCGGCCCGCACCTCCAGGCCGGTGCCGGTGCGGCGGAACCGCCAGGGCTGAGTGTTCAGCAGGGAGGGTGCCTGGATCGCGGCCTGCACCGCCGCCGTGACGTCCACCTCGGGCGTTGAACTGATCCTGGTCATGCGCATCACCCCGTCCTCTCGGTGGCCGCAACTCGGCGTGTTACCCACAGTGCGTCCAGGGGCGGGCCCACCGGCAGGGCCGGATGGCCCGACCCGTAGGGACCACGAGCCGCAACGCGATAGTGGTGGCAACGGTCATCAGCGGCCCGCGACCCGCCCGACGGGTACGGGACTTTGGTCCCTTTCCGTCGCGGAGCGTGACCGGGTAGAAAGGAGGGGTGATCCGCGTCTTCCTGCTCGATGACCATGAGGTGGTCCGCCGCGGTCTGGCGGACCTGTTGCAGAGTTCCGGCGACATCGAGGTGGTCGGCGAATCGGGATTGGCCCAGGAGGCCACCCGGCGGATCCCCGCACTGCGCCCCGACGTGGCGATCCTCGACGCCCGACTGCCCGACGGAAACGGTATCGACGTGTGCCGCGACGTGCGGGCGGTCGACTCGACGATCAAGGGCCTGATTCTGACCTCGTACGAGGACGACGAAGCGCTGTTCGCCGCGATCATGGCCGGCGCGTCCGGGTACGTGCTCAAGCAGATCCGCGGCACCGACCTGGTCGACGCGGTCCGCCGGGTCGCCGCCGGCCAGTCGCTGCTCGATCCCGCCGTCACCCAACGGGTCCTGGAACGCATCCGGCACGGCGTGGAGCAGCCCAGCGAGTTGAAGTCGCTGACCGAGCAGGAGCGGCGGATCCTGGAGCACATCGCCGAAGGTCTGACCAACCGGGAGATCGCCGCCAAGATGTTCCTGGCCGAGAAGACCGTGAAGAACTACGTGTCCAGCCTGCTCGCGAAGCTCGGGTTGGAGCGACGTACCCAGGCCGCGGTGCTGGCCACCCGACTGCTCGGCGACCACGGCCACTGACCGGCTCCTGCTTGACCTGCGGCGTTCAGTCGACCAGCGGGACACTCCAGCTCACCAGCGTGCCGGAGCCCGGCGCACGTCCGATCTCGCACGTCCCGCCGAGCGCCTCGGCCCGCCGGCACATGTTGACCATCCCGCTGCGCGCCTGGGTCGGCTCGACGCCCACCCCGTCGTCGAGCACGGTCAGCGTCAACCGGCCGTCCGCGACGTGCACGGCGACCCGCACGGAGGCGGCGCCGGCGTGCCGGACGACGTTCGACAGCGCCTCGCGCAGCACGGCGAGCAGTTCCGGCCGGACGGCGTCGGGCACCGCGCTGTCGACCGGACCGAACGTGTCCAACGCCGGGCGGAAACCCAACGCCTCCGCAGCCGCGTCGACGGCCTCACGCAGCTCGGTGCGCAGTGCGGCGGCCAGCGGCGTACGCAGCTCGAAGATCGCCCGACGGATGTCGCGGATGGTGGCGTCCAGGTCGTCGACACTCGCGTTGATCCGCGTGGCGACCTCCGGCCGGGCGATCAGCGACACCGCCGTCTGCAACTGCAGA
>DASQDS010000530.1:0-2419 GCA_035634075.1 Pilimelia sp.
GGCCGGCCCGGTACGGGACCGCACCGGGCGGCTCCTGGCCCGGGGCCGACCGCACCACGCGGCGCAACCGCCGGCTGACCTCCGCCACGTCCTCGCCTACGTCCTGGGGCACGCCGTGACGCTAGGAGCCGCCGGCGCCACGACGCCACCCCGATGACCCCGGCCTGTGGACGGCCGGGGCACCTGTGGACGGCGACCCGATCGCGTCCCGGCCGTGCTAAGGGCCGAGGGGCCGGGCCGTTAAAGTACGGCGGTGCGCGACCTGACGGCGATCGTGGCGCGGCTGCGTGCCGCCGGCTGCGTCTACGCGGAGGACGAGGCCGCGGTGCTGCTGGCGACCGCCGCCGACGCCGGCACCCTGGCCACGATGGTGGCCCGCCGGGTCGACGGACATCCGCTGGAGCAGGTGGTGGGCTGGGCGGAGTTCTGCGGCGTGCGGGTATCCGTCCTGAACGGCGTTTTCGTGCCGCGCCAACGCAGCGCGTTGCTGGTCCGGGAGGCGGCAGCGGCGCTCGACCCGGCGGCGCGGGACCCGATCGTCGTGGACCTGTGCTGCGGCTCGGGCGCGCTCGGGGTCGCGCTGGCGGCCCGCGTACCCGGAATCGTCCTGCACTGCGCGGACGTGGACCCGCGCGCGGTGCGCTGCGCCCGCGCGAACGTGGCGCACCTGCGCGGTGCGGTGTACGAGGGCGACCTGTACGCGGCCCTGCCGGCCGGCCTCCGGGGGCGGGTGTCGGTGATCCTGGCGAACGTGCCGTACGTGCCCACGGGTGACGTCGCCTTCCTGCCGGCTGAGGCGCGCGAGCACGAGCCCCGCCACGCGCTCGACGGGGGGCCCGACGGGCTGGACGTCCTGCGCAGGGTGGCGGCGGACGCCGCGCGGTGGCTGGCCCCGGGCGGTGCGCTGTTCCTGGAGACCAGCGTCGCGCAGGCACCCGTGGCGCTGGCCGAGCTGCGCCGGGCCGGTCTCGCGGCGGGCGCGGCGGAGGACCCCGACCTCGGCGCCACGGTGGTGCGCGGCCGCCTTCGGCGACAGGACGCCGGCTGAGGCAACAGACCACGGGCGTCAGTCCTGGTGCAGGTCAGCCAACTGGAGCCCGGCGTGCTCGCGCAGCCAGCCGTCCAGTTCCTCGGGCGCCCGGCACTCCTGGCGCAGCAGCAGGCCGCCGCGCGGCCCGACCTCGAAGACGCGCATGGCCTGCGTCGTGCACTCCACTCGCCACCGGCCGTCCCCGCTCCGGAAGACGATCATGGGGACAACGTATCCCCGGAATCTCCGCCAAGCGGGCGTTTAACCCAAAGCGGTCACGGCCGGCGATCACGGCCGGCGGTGCACGACCACGCCCACGACCCCCGGCCCGACGTGCGCCGCGATGGCCGCCCCAAGCTGGCTGGTGTGCCGGTCCAGGAGCCGGTCACCGAGCCGGTCGGCCACCGTCGCCGCCAGCTCCGCCGCCCGCTGCGGCGCGGCGAGATGGTGCAGGGCGAGATCGACCCTGCCGTCCCCGGCCGCGGCCACCGCGAGGTCGGCGAGCCGCGCCAGCGCGCGGCCCGGTGTGCGAACCTTCTCCCGCAGCACGATCCCGCCGTCGACGACGTGCAGGATCGGCTTGACCGAGAGCGCGGTGCCGACCAGCGCCGTCGCCGCGCCGACCCGCCCGCCCCGGCGCAGGAAGTCGAGCGTGTCGACGTAGAAGAACGTGTGGACCCGGCCGGCCGTGGCCGTCGCCGCCACCCGTACCTCCGCCACGCCCGCGCCGCCGGCCGCCACCGCGGCGGCCGCCAGCACCACGAACCCGAGGCCCATCGCGGCCGACCGGGAATCGACGACCTCGACCCGGCCACCGAACTCCGCGGCGGCCAGCCGGGCCGAGTCGCAGGTGCCGGACAGGCGGCCCGAAAGGTGGACCGACACCACCCGGTCCGCGCCGCCCGCCAGCAGCGTGCGGTACGCGGTGGCGAAGGCCGCCGGGTTCGGCCGCGACGTGGTGACCGTGCTCCGGCGGGTCGACAGCGCCCGTTCCACCTCCGCCGGGCCCACGTCCACGCCCTCCATGCCGCTGACGCCGTCGATGGCGACCGTCAGCGGCACCACGGTGACGCGCCGCTCGGCGCACAGGGACGCGGGCAGATCCGCGGTGGAGTCGGTCACGACCGCGACGGGCATGCGGGCACGGTATCCGATGGCCCACGGGCTCAGCCCGGCCGCACCTCGATGACCTCGAGCGGAATGCCCTGCATGCAGGTCGTCGCGCGGCCCAGGTCGACCCGGCCCCGCACGGTCACCCGCCCGGTCGCCGGAACGCGCGCCGCCGCGTCACCGATGAGCAGATAGGTCACGCTCCCGGCGCGCAACAGTCGGGAGCCGGCCTCCACCCCGTCGGCCACGGTGCCGGTCACCGTGATCTTCGGCGCCGTG
>DASQDS010000531.1:0-15934 GCA_035634075.1 Pilimelia sp.
CAAGGGAATGAGGAGCAGGACGTCGCCGGCTCGGTCGGCGTGGCCACGTCGTCCCGCCTTCTCGCGACTGACGTCGTCCCGTGTTCAGGGCGACAGGTGGCCTGGCGCTGCCCTTGTTTCGGCGGCGCCGCGGTCCTGCGCCGGCTGGTCGACGACGCAGATCTGCTGGTACGGGCGGCGGCGCTGGCCGCCGCGGGGCAGCTCGGCGGTGCCGGCGGGCTGACCGCCGCGGCGATCGGCGCGCTCGCCGACCCGGCCTGGCAGGTGCGGGAGGGGGCGGCCAAGGCACTCGGCGCGGCCGACCCGGAGGTCGCGGTGCCCGCGCTGACCGATGCCACCCGGGACGCCAACCTGGACGTGCGGCGGGCCGCCGTGCGGTCGCTCGCCGGTTGGGTGCACCGCGCCGACGTGGTCGCCGTGCTGCGGTCGGTCGCCGCGGACCCGGACGCCGACGTCCGCGCGTACGCCCGGCGGGCGCTGGCGGCCGACACCGCGGGGGCGGGCCGCTGAGCGTGCACTCAGCCGACGGCAGCGCCGAACCAGGTGGGCAGCCGGCCGAGCAGGTCTGGCTGATCGTCACCGACCCACGCCACGTGGCCATCCGGCCGCAGCAGCACGGCGGGGGCGGCCAACTCCTCGCTGACGTCGGCGACGTGGTCGACCCGGTCGGCCCAGCCCGCCACCGACAGCCGGCCGGTCTGGTCGAGCAGCAGCCCGCGACCGGCGTGCATCAGCCCGTAGAGGCGCCCCCGCTTGAGTTCCATGTCCCGCAGCCGCCGGCCGAGCAGCTCATGACCCGCGCCGACGTCGTAGCGGACGCCGATCGCGGTGATCTTCTCGATCAGGTACCGGTTCACGTCCTCGACGGCCATCAGTTCCGCGACCAGCCGGCGCACCGACCGGGGGCCCGGCTCGGAAGACAGTAGGTGCATCTGCGCGCGGGTGTTGTCCAGCACGTCGGCGGCCACCGGGTGCCGTTCGGTGTGGTAGCTGTCCAGCAGGCCCGCCGGTGCCCAGCCGTTGAGCTCGGCGGCCAGCTTCCAACCCAGGTTGAACGCGTCCTGGATGCCGAGGTTGAGCCCCTGCCCGCCGGTCGGCGGGTGGATGTGTGCCGCGTCGCCGGCCAGCAGCACCCGGCCGGTCCGGTAGCGCTCCGCCAGCCGCGTCGCGTCGCCGAAGCGGGAGAGCCAGCGCGGTGAGTGCACGCCGAAGTCGGTGCCGGCGTACGCCCGGAGCTGCCGCCGGAAATCGTCGATGGGCGGTGGGACCGTGCGGTCCTCCGCCACCCCCTCGGCGGGCACGACGACCCGGTAGACCCCATCGCCGAGGGGCCCGAGGCCGAACCGGAACTCGGTCTCGCGGACGTGAGCGACGATGGCGGCCACCGTCGCGGGGTCCTCGGTGACCGCCATCTCGCCCAACAGGGTCTCGACCCGGGACGGCTCGCCGGGGAAGCCGACACCGAGCAGCCTGCGCACCGTGCTGCGGCCGCCGTCGCAGCCGACGAGGTAGCGCGCGCGCAGTCGCGTACCGTCGGCCAGCTCGGCGGTCACCCCGTCGTCGTCCTGGCTCAGCCCGACCAGCTCGCAGCCACGCCGGATCTCGGCGCCACGCTCGGCGGCGTGCTCGGCGAGCAGGCGGTCGGTGGTGGTCTGCGGGATGCCCAGGACGTACGGGTGTGCGGTGTCGAGCCGGTCCGGCGGCGGCTTGGCGATGCCGGCGAAGAAGCCACCGGCCGGGTACCGCTGGCCCAGCTCCAGGAACCGCTCCAACAGGCCGCGCTGGTCCAGGATCTCGATGCTGCGCGCGTGCAGACCCAGCGAACGGACGTACGGCGTCGGCACCGGCTCCTTCTCCAGCACGAGCACGTGCACGTCGTGCAGCCGCAACTCGCTGGCCAGCCACATGCCGGTCGGCCCGCCGCCGGCAACCATAACGTCGATCACGAGCGGGATTCTTCAGGACGAACCGGGTCTTGCCGCAAGCCCCCCGGTGCGCTATATGTTGGAGGTGGCAAGGAGTGGCTGACCTCCTTTCCCCTTTCCCCCCCTCGCCCCGGAGCCTTTTCCATGCCCCCGACGGCCGGCGCCTACGGGTCGAGTGTGCCGACGCGCAGGGGCGTCGGCTCGCCGTGCCACTCCCGCCTGGACCGGGGTGGCGGCAGCTCGGCCCCGGCGATGCCGGCGGGGGACGAGAACTCCCGGCGGAGCTGGTCGATCATCTGTTCCGCCCGCTGGCGTACCGCCGGAAGGTGGTCCGGGCCGTCGAGGGTGAGGCCGAGTACGGCCCCGCCGTCGTCGGTGATCGTGATCATGGCGCCGTGGTGGTCCGGGCTGTTCAGGTACAGCGTGAAGCCGTCGCTGTCGGCGAAGACGAGCTCGGCCAATGCGGCGGCGTCGGTGTCGGCCGGCGCGGCGTCGATGTACGTGCGCGTGAAGGCGGCCAGCCGTTCCTCGCCGGGGTCCTCGGCGTCGACGTAGCGGTCGATGAACGCCTGCAGTACCTCGGGCGCGCGCCGCGGAATCCACACGTAGACGTCCCAGTTGAAGGGCACCACCGGAGAGTACCGACGAGGGGGCCGGCGGCCCGCCGACCCCCTCGCCACGACCCTGGCCCTAGACGGCGTTGCGCACGGTGAGCACCAGCCCGGAGCTGTTGCCGCTGGCGTTCACCGTCCAGTTGTCACTCTTGGTGGCGTACGCCGGGACGGTCATGCTGCGGGCGACGGACAGCTCCAGGTCGGTGGTGGCGCAGCTCGCCCCCTCGTAGAGTTTGGTGCGCGTCGTCACCACGACCCTGCCGTCCGCGAACAGGCTGAGGCTGTGCGTGGCCACCACCTCCAGTACGACCCGCACCTCGTCGGCGCACCCTTCGAATCTCGCGGACCCGCTCGTCGCGGTGGGGGGGAGGTTGATGACGCCGCTGAACCGCTTGAAGCCGTAGTCGTCGCTGTCGGGCCAGTCCTCGTCCGTGATCGACATCGAACCTTCGAGAACGATGACGTGGAAACCAGGGTGGGCCGACGCGGGGCTGGCCGGGGCGAGCGCGACGACCATCGCGCCGATCATCGCGATTACCAACGGGAACATGCGTTTCATGGCTACTCCAGGGGGATCATCGGGGACTGACGAGGCGCTCATCGTCCCGGCGGCCCGATGGGCGCCAAGCCGGCGCCGGACAGGGCGGGACACGGCCGGCCACCGCTGAACGGCACCGGGATGGGGTGAATCCGACCCTCCCCGATGTCTCGCCGCGCTCCGGGCGTGGCAGCCGTCCCCCCAGCCTGTTCTGGCGCCCGAATATCGCGGCGATGCGCCAATTTCGGTGGGCGCGACAACCGGCGGGCCGGAGGACGACCTGCCGGGAGCCAACGTGTGCCCCCACCGGCGCGTCGGCGTGGCCGGGCCGGCGCGGGGGTGACCGCGCCGGCCCGGCCATGGGAACCGGTCAGGGCCCGGTGCGCCCATTCGCCGCGTCCGCGTACCACTGGCTGCGCAGCAGCGGGTTGGTTGGCTTGGCGTCCGGTCGCGACATGGTCCGCGCCTGTTCCGGGTCGGGCGGGGCCGGGATCCCGACACCCGCGCAGGTCACGTCCTGGCGGGGCAGTTCGCCGGTGAGCAGGAAGCTGTCCACCCGCTGGTTCAGGCACATGTTGTCGCCGCCGTAGAGGCCGTGGTCACCCTCGGCCGTGACGGTGACCATGCGGGAGCCGGCGAACCGGGCGTGCGCCCGCACGGCGCCCTCGATCGGCGTGGCCGCGTCCCGTTCCGACTGCACCATCAGCACGGGCGGGACCCCGCGCCCGGTGGGCCTGGGCAGCGTGACCGACGGCCGCTTCCAGGTGACACAGGGGTTGCTGACCGTCCACCAGCCGATCAAGGGATAGCGGGCGCCCTGGCGGGCGGATTCCCGCACGATGTCGGCGCGGGAACCCCACGGCGTGTCATTGCAGATGACAGCGTGGAAGGTCGCCGTCGGCGAATCCGCCGCCACCGGCCGCGGCCCGGATTTGCCGGCCCCGGTGGCCTTTGTCAGGAGGCGGCGGGCGCCGGCCGACAGCGGCACGGTGCCGCGGGCCTGGCGGCCGGCGGCCCGGGCGTCGGCGCGGTCGCGCAGGTCCCGCAGGGTCTGCGCCAGGTCGAAGAAGTTGAACTTGCTGTACATCGCCTGGGCGATCAGCATGTCGACGTCGCCGGAGCCGTAACTCAGGACGACGAAGTCCTCGATCAGGGGTACGTCCACCGGCACGCGAAGGTCGGCGCGCAGCCGCTCGTAGAAGCCGCGCACCTGCTGCGCGGTCGCGCCGAGGCGCAGGCGGTCGTTGTGCCGCGCCGCCCAGGTGGCGAAGTCCTGGCGGAACCGCCGCTCGAAGCCCAGCGGCTGCCAGGCGAACGACTCCTGCCAGGTGGTGGTGAACTCGGGGTTGGAGTCCAGCACGAACCTGTCGACCCGGTGCGGGAACGCCGTCGCGTAGTGCGCGCCGAGCCACGAGCCGCCGCTGTAGCCGACCCAGCTCGTCCTCGGCGCGCCGAGCACGTGCCGGATCAGGTCCAGGTCGCGGACGGTCTGCTCGGTGTTCACCACGGGCAGCAGCGCGCCGCCGTGGAAGGCGCAGTACCGGGCGTACAGGTCGTCGGTCTCGGCGATCAGCCGGAGGTTGGCGCGCGACCGGTCCCGCGGGTCGTTCCCGCTCAGCGACTGGCTGCCGCAGGTGAGGCTGGTGCTGCGGCCGGTGCCCCGGACGTCGATGCCGATGATGTCGTAGGCGGCCGCGACCGCGGGCCGCTCGCCCAGCACGGCTGGCAGGTAGACCCCCGCCCCGCCGGGCCCGCCCGGGTTGGTCATCAGCAGGCCGCGGGCTGTGCCGGTCGCCGGCCGCAGCCGGCTCACGGCGATGCGGATGGTGCGGCCGTCGGCGGCGCGCCGCCAGTCCAACGGCACCGTGACGGTGGTGCATTCCAGCCGCTCGGCGGTGGGCGGCAGGAAGGGGTGCGGCGTCGCGTAGCAGGGGGACCAGGCCAGTCGCTGCGTCGTGAGCGCCGCCGGGACCGCCAGGCCGCCGGGCAGGCCGGCGGTTGCCTTGACCGCGGCGGGTTTCGCCGCGGCGGGTTGGACCGCGGTCGCCGGTGCGGCCGCGCCGGGGGCCGAGCCGGTGGTCAGGCCGCTGACCAGCACACCGAACACGACGGCTACTGCGGCCGTCCGCGTTCGCGCTGAGCGTGGGCGCATCTGTCGTTACCTCCAGTGATCGTCCTGGGTGGACGCCTGTCAGCAAACCAGGGCAATGGGCCCGAGGCATCGGCGCGAGGGAGGAGACCAGGCCCTATCGCAGGGTGGACAACGGCCTCCCACTCCGGCGACGGTTGACCGAACGGACCCATGGCCCAGCCCCGGTGCCGGGCCTGCACACCGGGGCTGGACCCAGAACAGCGCGAGCGGCCAAGCGGTTACGGACCCGGTCGCCTCAATCGCGGGTGCGGGTTACGTGATGTAAGGGCTGTAGTGGTAAGCCGCCCGAACCGAGTTGACGACGACTGCCGCGTACGCGATGTAGCGGTACCCGGGGGTCTTGGCGACCCTGAGATTGTCATCAGTCGGGTGAAGCCCCAGGTAGCAGTTGTCGGTCCTGCTGGTGATCTCGGAGAGCGTTCCGCTGGTCACAGTTCCCCGGTACATCTTGATCACGATGTAGCACCTGCTGCCAAGTCCCCCGCGTGTGTTGACGTACAGGTTGCTGGAGACAGTCGTTTGGGCGACGTTCTCCGAGATGCACACCCCGAGGCTCCAGCCACTTTGGGGCTTGGTCAGACAACCGCTGCCCGCGGCCGTGGCGGGGGAGGGGGTAGCCGTTACGGCCGCTGTGGCGAGAGCGACTCCCGCCACGGCGGTGGCTATGATCTTTCGGAAACGCATGATCCTCCTTGGCGTACGGATGCGAGGAGCCTGAGCCCGATCGGGGAGCGGCTCCGAGGTGTCCCCGGTGGACACTTTCAGCACACCAGGGGGGCGGGCCCGGGACATCGACGCGGCGGAGGAATGCGGGGCCTATCGGAGGTTGGACAAGCGGTCTATCGCATGGTCGACGGCCACGCGTGCGACCCGGGGCTTATGGTCGTACGGCCATGAAGACCTCGCCCGCCTGGCCGTTGCCCCTCGGGTTGGCCCTCGCGCAGCTCGCCCTGTGGCCGGGCCTGCCGCCGTGGTCCGGGGGCGGCCCGGTCAGAGCTGCCGCGGGGGTCGGCCTGGTGGCGGGGCTGGCGGTGGCGTTGCTGTGGCGGCGCCGGCACCCGGAGGCGGTGCTGGCCGTCGCGCTGGTCGGGTCGGTGGCCGGCCAGCTGCTGGCGCCGGTCGACCGCTTCGCCGTCATGTTCCTGGCCGACGCCGTGGCGCTGTTCTCGGTGGCCGTGTGGCGGTCCGCCCGTGTCTGCGCGGTGGCCACGGCAGTGACGATGGCGGGTCAGGCCGTACCGGTGATGGTCATCATGCGGCCCGGCGGGAGCGTCCCGGCCGACCTGGGCGCCGTCGTGGTGGCCTACACCACCGCCGCGGCCCTTGGCCGGGTGTGGCGACGGTGGCGGGCGGGCCGCGCGGCGGCGGCGGCCCGCCTGACACATGCGAAGCTGGCGGAGCGGCAGGCCGGGACGGCGGAGCGGCACCGGCTGGCCCGGGAGCTGCACGATGTCACGGCCCACTACCTCACCGCCATCGTGGTGAACGCGATGGCGGCGGAGCGCCTGAAGCACCCGGAGCTGGTGGTGGAGGCGCTGGACTACGGGCGGCAGACCGGCCGCAAGACGCTCGGCGCCCTGCACCGGATGGTGGCAGCGATCGGCGCGGAACAGGCAGCGCAGGCCGGGCCCGGGCGGGACGGGTCGCTGCGCGCCCGCGTCGACGACCTCGTGACGGGCTTCGCGCGGCTCGGGCAACCAGTCACCGTTGTCGGCGATCCGGTGGGGCTGCCGGCGGTGGTCGTGGAGGCCGGTAGCGCGGTCGTCCGGGAGGCACTGACCAACGCCGTCCGGTATGCGCCTGGCGCGCCGGTGAGCGTTCGCCTCGACCTGACCAGCGGGACCCTTACGGTCACGGTGGCGAACCCGCCGGCCGGCGACGACCCCCCGGCGACGGCGCTGGGCGGTGGCCGGGGCATCGCCGGCATGCGCGAGAGGATGGCCGCGCTGGGCGGCGCACTGACCGCCGGGCCCGGCGCCGGCGGCGGCTGGGTGGTCAGCGCCACGGTGCCGGACGTGGCCGCCGGCGCCGACGGGCGCGATCCCACCGGACCGGCCGACACCGCACCCCGGCGCCGGTGGGCCGGGCACCCGGCACGCCTCCTCGACGCCACCGTCGTCGTCGCCGCCTTGCTGGTGCCCCTTGCGGTGCTGGTCGGGGCACCCGGCATCCCGGCACCGTCCCGGGTCCTGATGGTCGGGGCCACCGCGGCCAACGCAGTGCCGCTGTTCTGGCGCCGCACGGCGCCGTGGCGGGTGCTCGCCGCGGTGCTGGCCGTCGCCGTCCTGCTGCCGGTCGGGTTCAAGTTGGGCGTGTTGCCGGCCGGGGCGGCGACGGCGGCCGGTGGGATCGTCGTCACACACGGGCTGGCGGTGTACGCGGTGGCGGCGTTCGGTCGCGGGCGCTGGTGGACCGTCCTGGCCGTCCTGGTGACCGTGCCGATCTCGGCCATGTCGCTGGCGGCGACGTCGATCGTGGGGACCGAGCCGATCGTCCAGGCCACCGGCCCGGCCGGCGATGAGCCGCCGTGGGTGGTGATTTTCGTCGTCGTCAGCGTCACGCTGGCCATCGGGCTCAGCGTGGTGCTGATGGCGGCGTGGGGGCTGGGGCGGGCGGTCCGGCAGCGGCGGGACCGGGTGGTCGCTGTGGAGCAGGATGCCGTCAGCGCGGCGGTGGGCCGGGCGGCGGCGGTGGCCCTTGGGGAGCGGTGGCGGATCGGCGCGGCGTTGCGTACGTCGGTGGTGCGGGATACCGGGCTGGTCATCGAGGTGGCGGAGGCGGGTTTTCGGGCGGGTGTCGCGGGGCGGCATGCTGAGGCGTTGGTGCGGGTGTCGGAGATGGTCGGGCTGGCCCGGGCCGCTTTGGCGACGATGCGCGAGCTGCTCGCCGGTATGGCGCCGGCGCCGGCGGGGACGCCCGGGCAGCGCGCGCCGGCGCCGGGCGTCGGCGACCTGGCGGGGCTCTGCGCGGGGTACCGGGCCCGCGGCCGGGCGGTGCGGGTGCGGGCCGGTGTGCAGGTGCCGGTGGGGGTGGACGCGTCGGCGTACCAGATCATCGCCGGGGCCCTGGACGCCGGCGACGACGGCGCCGCCGACGTGCACCTCGAGCGCGACGGCCGGGACCTGGTGAGCACGGTGATGGGCGTGCCGGCCGCGGCCGGCGGTCCGGCCGGGGCCGGGTTGGCCCGCCGGGTGGCGGCGCTCGGCGGGCGGTTGTCGACGGACCCGGCCGGTATTCTGCGGGTCTGGCTACCGTTGCTGGCCGAGGAGGTGACCCCGTCGTCATCCGGGTGATGGTCGTCGACGACCAGCCGGTCGTGCGTGGCGCCTTCGCCGCGGTGGTGGGGGCGGAGCCCGAGCTGGCGGTGGTGGGCGAGGCCGCGGACGGCGCCGCCGCCGTGCACCTCGCCGGGTCGGTGGCGCCCGACGTGGTGCTGATGGACATCCGCATGCCGGGCATGGACGGCCTCACCGCCACCCGGCTGCTGGCGGCGTCCTGCCGGGTGCTGGTGCTGACCACCTTCGACCTGGACGCCTACCTGTTCGAGGCGATGCGCGCGGGGGCCTCGGGGTTCCTGCTCAAGGACGCCCGGCCGGAGGAGCTCGTCCACGCCATCAGGGTGGTGGCGGCCGGCGACGCCCTCCTGGCCCCGACCGTGACCCGACGCCTGATCGACGCCTTCGCCGCAGGGACCGTCGAGCCGCCGCCGCCGCCCTCGCCCACGCTCGACGGCCTCACCGGGCGGGAGACGGACGTTCTGCGGTTGATCGCGCAGGGGCGGTCCAATCAGGAGATCGCCGACGCGCTGCGCGTCACCACCGGCACCGTGAAGACCCACGTCAATGCGCTGCTCGGCAAGCTGGGTGTCCGGGACAGGCTCCAGGCGGCGATCCGGGCGTACGAGACCGGCCTGGTCCGGCCCGCCAGCGCGTCGCCGCCGGCTGGCTGAGGCCTGAAGTAGCCGCCGTCAGGACGCATTTTCCCTGCGTCCGGGGGTACGCGCAGACGTGGCCGTACACCCAACCCAGCCGTGGAGGCACCATGAGCAGCAGTGAGACCAGCGGGGACGTCATCGACATCCTCATCAGCGACCACCGGGACGTCACCGCGCTGATCGGCAACATCTGGTCGGTCACCGACCCGATGATCCGCCGCGACCTGGCCGACACCGCCATCAGCGAGCTGGTGCGCCACGCAGTCGCCGAGGAGATGTACGTCTACCCGGCCATGCGCAAGCACCTGCCCGACGGCGACAAGGCCGTCGAGCACGACGTGGAGGAGCACAAGCAGATCGAACGCACCATGAAGGAGCTGGAGGCGGCCGACGTCTCCAGCGCGGAGTTCGACGCGGCGCTCCGCCGGCTGGAGGAGCTCCTGGCCGACCACGTGCAGGACGAGGAGGCGGACCAGTTCCCCGAACTGCGGCGCCGCATCCCGCAGGAGGAGCTGACGGAGCTGGCCGGCAAGGTCGAGACCGCCAAGAAGCTCGCCCCTACCCGACCGCACCCCGGCGCGCCCAACAGCGAGCTGTTCCACAAGCTCGTGGGACCCGGCGTGGGCCTGGTCGACCGGCTCCGGGACAAGCTGACCGGGCGGGCCACGCGCTGACCCGCAGTGTCCCGCGGCCAGCGGGTTGACGCCACGCCGGGCGGCCCACCGCGGGTGCGGTGGGCCACCCGGTCAGCGGCGGGCGGGTACGGATGCTCAGGCGCCGCCGCCGCCCGGTTGGCATGCTGCGGGCATGACGGTGACGAGGTCGGCGTTCGCTCGGTCGGGGATCGGCGCGCTGGTTGTGGCGGCGGCGACCGCGTTGGCGTGGTGGGCGTGGCTGGGCCGGGACACGACGTACCAGATTGATCCCGGCACGGGCGTCGCCAGTGGCCCGTACGAGCCGTGGCAGGTGGCCGGCTGCGCATTGTCGCTGGCGCTCGTCGCGCTGGTCGGTGGCTGGGCGGTGGGCCCGTGGTGGACGGTGCCCGCCATGACGATCACCTTCACTGCGGCGTGGTCGCTGCGCGCCGCCGGCAGCGACGAGAGTGGGCTGTGGCTCGTGGGCGCGGTCCTGGTCCTCGGCGGGATGGCGCTCGGGTCGGCCCTGGTGAGCCTGGTCGGCTGGTTCCTGGGCGGCCGGGTCAGCGGCGGCCGGGTCAGCGGCGGCTGGGTCACCGGCGGCCGGTCCGCCGGTCACCGCCGACCCGGCTGAGGGCGGGGCGCGAGACAGTTCCCGCCGCCGTCAGAGCGCGCCGAGGGCCTCCGCCAGGATCGTCGCGGCGCCGGCGACGGCCGCGCTGTCGGCGGGTGCGTCGAGCTGCCGCCGGTTGGTGTAGATGGCCAACACCAGTGGTGCGGCGGACGGGGGCCAGGCGATCCCGATGTCGTTCGCCGCCCCGTACGACGCCGAGGTGCCGGACTTGTCACCGACCACCCAGGTCGCCGGCAGGCCGGCCCGGATCCGGGCGGCCCCGGTGACGCTGGCCCGCAGCCACCCCGTCAGCCGCTCCCGGTCCTCCGCCACCAGGGCGCGGCCGACGGTCAGCGCGCGCAGGTCCCGCGCCGCGAACGCCGGTGTGGTGGTGTCCCGCCGCTCACCGGGCGCCCAGTCGTTCAGCTCGACCTCCCACCGGTCCAGCCGGGACACCGGGTCACCGAGCCGGCGGAGAAACGTGGTCAGCCCGGCCGGGCCGCCGATCTGGCGCAGCATCATGTTCCCGGCGGTGTTGTCGCTGCGGGTGATGGCGGCGTGGCACAGCTCCGCCACGGTCATGCCGGTGGTGCCCCGGCCGCCGGTGACCGGCGAGTACGGGACCTCCTCCGCGGCGGCCCAGAAGACCCGCCGCTCGAGCAGGCCCGGGTCGCGGCGCCGGGCCCGGTCGAGGATCGCGCCGCCGGCCAGTGCCTTGAACGTCGACAGCAGTGGAAAGCGTTCACCTGCCCGGTAGCCGACGGTCACACCGGTGCCGGTGTGGATCCCGACGGCGCCGATCCGTACGCCGAGCGACAGCTCCAGGTCCCGCAGCCTCGCCCGGGCCCCGGTCCGGTCCCGGCCGGTGCCGGCCGCCGCCGGCGCCGCGGTGATCAGCAGGCCGGCCGCCCCGGCGGCACCCGCCAGCAGCCCGCGCCGGGACATCGTCGTACGCTTGGTGGTTGGTTCCATGATGGATCCCCTCGTCCGTCGCGGTCGCCTGTCCCACCGTTCACCGTAATCGGCACGCCGGGCCGTCGACCGGCCCCGGGTCCACCGCGCCCCAGCGAACTGTGAACGTTTGTTGTCGCCCCAGCAGCAACAAACGTTCACAGTTCGCGACGTCACCCGTGCGGGGAGCCGGGCCGCCCGGGAGCGGGACCGGCCGCCGGCCGGTACGGTCGGGTGATGCGCTGGGTACCCCGATCGGGCCGGCTGCTGCTGGCCGCCGTCTTGGCCGCACCGCTCGCTCTGGCCGGATGCGGTGACCAGGACCAGCCGGAGCGTGCCCGCGAAGCCACGCCCGCGCCCACCGCATCGGCCACGGCCACCGGTGCCGGCTCGCCGTCTGCGGCGTCGCCAGGGGTGGCCGGGGGGCCGCGCGCGACGGTCACCGTTGGCGTGCCGGCGGGGTTGCGCCGGGCGCCGTTCGACGTCCCGCGGCGGCTGACGCTGCCCGCCGGCTGGGCCGCGTCGGTGTACGCCCGGGTGGCCAAGGCCCGGTTCCTCGCGGTGGCGCCGGGCGGGGACCTGCTGGTGTCGCAGCCGAGCACCGGTGCGGTGCTGCTCGTGCGCCGGGCGGGCGGCGGGGCGGGGCGGGTGTCGCCGTTCCTGCGCGGGCTGAACCGGCCGCACGACATCGTCTTCGCCGAGGTGGGTGGCCGGTCGTTCGTGTTCGTGGCGGAGGCCGACCGGGTGGTCCGGTACCCGTACCAGGCCGGCGACAGCACGGCCCGGCCGGGTCAGCCCGTGGTCACCGGGCTGCCCGACACCAGCACGCCGGAGCTGCGCGGGCAGTACTCGCACGTCCTCAAGAACATCGCCGTCCGGGGCAATGTGCTGTACGTGTCGATCGCCTCGACGTGCAACGCCTGCGTCTCCGACACCAGGAGCGACCCCCAGCGGGCGGCGATCTACACGTACGACGCGGCGGGCACCAACGCCGGCCGCAGGTTGTACGCCCGCGGCCTGCGCAACGCCGAGGGGTTGGCGTTCGTCCCCGGCACCGGTGACCTCTGGGCGGTGGTGAACAACCGGGACAACACGCTGGTGCCCGACGACCGCGATGTCGACGGCGACGGGCGCGGCGACCGTGGCCGGCGGATGACCGAGTTCGTCGACGACTATCCGGTGGAGCCGTTCACCCGGGTGGTCCGGTCCGGCTTCTACGGGTGGCCGTTCTGCAACCCGAACTCCGACCGTGGGGTGCGGCGGATGGGGTACCACCGCGACTACCAGCTGAACCGGGACGGCCGGGCCGCGGACTGCGCGACGGCGACCCCGATCGACGTCGGCCTCCCCGCGCACACGGCACCGCTCGGCCTGACCTTCACCCAGGGCACGCCGGCCCCGGACCTGGGCGCCGTGATCGCGCTGCACGGCTCGTGGAACCGCAGCACGCCGAGCGGGTACAAGGTGATCCACTTCCCGTGGACGGCGGCCGGCCCGGGCAACCAGTACGACCTGGCGACCGGCTGGCTGGACGCGGGCACCGGCCGGTCCTGGGGCCGACCCGTCGACGTGGCGGTCGACACGGACGGCTCACTGCTGGTCAGCGACGACGCCGCCGGCGCGGTCCTCCGGCTCGTCCCGCGACGCTGACGCCGGGTCGCCCAACCGGCGACTGTGGGCCTGCGGGCTTGAGGGCCGTCGGATATCCTGCCGGGGCGGCGTTCGGGGCGCCGGCAGTCCGCGCGAAGGGCCAAGCCCACCCGGGAGTTTTCGGCCATGCCGGCGCGTCCAACCTCCTTCTCCGGCCTGTGCATGCGGGCACCAGGCGCACGGACAAGGAGGCAGTCATGCCGATCCGCCGTCTCCCCGGCCAGCCCAACATCGACCAGCTCCGCAGCCAGGCCAGGACGCTGCAGCGGCGGGTCCGCGACGGCGAGGCGCAGGCGCTCGCCCTGGTGCGGGGGATGCACCCTCGCCTTGCCGCGATAGTCGACGGCAGCGCCGAGGCAACGGCGTTCACCCGCGCCGACGCCCTGCTCGTCGTCGCCCGGTCCTACGGGTTCGCGAGCTGGCCCGCGCTGCACTCCGTGCTGGCGTTGATCGACCGGTTCACGCGGTCGCCGCACCGGCAGCCGGTCGGCGCGTCCGGCGCCTCTGCCCACGACCAAGCCGATGAGTTCCTGCAGTTCGCCTGCCTGACGTACAGCGACGACGACCCGGGCCGGTGGGCGGCGGCCGGCGAGCGGCTCGCGGCGTACCCGGACATCGCCGCGTCCTCGATCTACACCGCGGCCGCGGTCGGCGACGTGGCCGCGGCCCGCCGGCTGCTGGGCGCCGACCCCGGCGCGGCGAACCGGCAGGGTGGCCCGCACCGGTGGGAGCCCTTGTTGTATCTGACCTACTCGCGGGTCGACAGCGCGGCGCCCGGGCATTCCGCGGTGGAGGTCGCCCGGCTGCTGCTCGACCACGGTGCCGACCCCAACGCCGGCTACCTGTGGGACGGGCTCCCCTCGCCGTTCACCGCCCTGACCGGCGCGTTCGGGCGCGGGGAGGGCGACCAACCGCCGCACCGGCACTGCCTGGAGCTGGCCGACATGTTGCTGGCCGCCGGCGCCGACCCCAACGACAGCCAGGCGCTGTACAACTGCGGCCTCGGGCCCGGCCCGGACGACTACCTCCGCCTGCTGCTGCGGTACGGGCTGGGGCGCGGCGACGGGGGAGTGTGGCACCAGCGGCTAGGCCACCTGCATCCGACCCCGGCCGAGCTGCTGCAGGACGAGCTCCTCAAGGCCGCGCGGCGCAACCTGGCCGACCGCGCCCGGCTGCTTCTCGACCACGGCGTCGACCTCGACGGCACGGGCACCGCCCACCCCAGCTTCGAGGGATACCGCGCCTGGGAGCTGGCCACCCTCCTGGGCCACGCCGACATCGCGGGCCTGCTCGCCGCCGCCGGCGCGAGCGCCGGCCCGGATCCGGTCATCGGGTTCCTGGGCGCCTGCATGCGCGCCGACCGGGGGGCCGTCGACCGGCTCCGGGCGGCCGACCCGTCGCTGCCGCACCGGGCGATCGCCTGCCGGCCGCACCACCTCACCACCGCCGCCGCGCACGGCCACACCGCCGCGGTGCGGCTGATGGCGGAGCTGGGCTTCGACGTGAACCACCTGCGGCGCGGCACGCCGCTGCACGAGGCGGCGTACGCGGGTCACCTCGCCACGGTGCGGGCACTCATCGCGCTCGGCGCGGATCCGACCCGTACCGACCCGTCGTACCACGCCACCCCGCAGGGCTGGGCGGAGCACGCTGACCGGCGGGCGGTGGTGGACTACCTGGCCACCCTCGGGCCACGGCGAACCGGGTAATAGGGTCTTCTCCGGAGGTGTATGGGCACCTGGTGGTCCCCGCGGTCTTCAAAACCGACGTGGCCGAGCAGCTCGGTCAGGCGGGTTCGATTCCCGTCCGCCTCCGCCACAGCACGTCGACCGCGATGTGCCCGCCGGCCTGGCCGGATGTCACGGCGCTGTCGGGGCGCACAGGCGATACCGTCAGTCTGGTGGCGGACGGGCCGGCGGTCGTGGGCTGGGCGGTGCGCCGCGCCGCCCTGCCGGCGCTCGCCGCGGCCGTGCAGCTCGGCGGGACGTTGCTCGCCGCGCGGCACCAGCCGCAGGCGAAAGCCATGGACGTGGTGGGTGCGGCGCTGTTGCTGACCGCGGCCGCCGCGCTGTGGTGGGTCTGGCGGCGGCCGGCGGCGGTGCTGGTGGTGGCGTTCGTCGCGACCAGCGGGTACCTGCTCCTGCCCTACCCCCGCGGCCCGGTGTACCTGGCGGAGATCGTCGCGCTGGTGGCGTGCGTGGCGGCCGGCCGCCGGGCGGTCGCGTACGCCGTCCTCGCGGCGGGGCTGCTGACCTCCGCCTGGCCGGTGCCGGCGTTGCTGGGCCGGGAGAGCCCGTCGCTTTTCGGCGCCGCGGGGCTTGCCGCGTGGCTGGGGTTCCTGGCGGCCATCGGCGAGCTCATCCGCTACCGCCGGGCGCTGGCCGAGGCGGAACGCCAACGGCGGCTGCTGGCCGCCCGGGCGCAGCAGGACGAGCTGGAGCGCCGGGCGATGCAGGAACGCCTGCACATCGCCCGCGACCTGCACGACGTACTCGGGCACCATCTGTCCGTCATCAACGTGCAGAGTTCCGCGGGCCTGCAGCTGCTCTCCTCGGACCCCGACCGGGTGTCCGCCACCCTCGTCGCGGTGCGCGACGCCAGCCGCCGGGCGCTGCTGGACGTGCAGGCGTTCCTGGATTCGCTGCAGCGCCCCGGCCAGCCGGCACCGCACGAGCCGGCGCCTTCCATCCGCGACCTCGAGTCGCTGCTCGCCCCCGCCCGCGCGGCGGGAGTGCCGGTCACCGCGACGGTCGTGGGGGAGTGCCGGGCCGTCCCGGCCGCGATCGACCTGGCCGCCTGCCGGGTGCTCCAGGAAGCGCTGACCAACGTCATCCGGCACGCCGGGCAGGTGCCCACCAGCGTGCGCGTCGCCTACGGCCCGGACACCCTCGGCGTGCTGGTCGAAAACGAGCACGGGCCGAC